>NZ_LN889802.1:610382-751772 GCF_900009145.1 Planktothrix tepida PCC 9214 | reverse complement strand
CTAATTGAGAAATAGTTTACAGTGGATCAAGGTTTCCAGGGTTTAGTTGTGCAAGTTATTTATTTTTCATTCCTTATGTTAAAAATACTGAACTTTTACCCTATATTCGAGGAAAGGTTGATTTTCAATATCAATTTAAACATCCTGAGACAGTTAAACTGAATTGCGAATATAATCAGTATACAGCCGATATTGAAGACAATCAAATCTTGTTATGGACATTATATATTATCGGTCGCAGTGGGTTATGTTCAGAACAGCTATCAACAACCGTTAGAAAAGCCTATCATACCTTACAAGGTTTAGCGACTCAACGACCTTTTAAGGGGAATGATTGTATTAATAGATCTTATAATCGACTAAATCAAGATTATCAGATATTACATAGTTTATGTCGATTTTTTTTAGATCATTGTGGAGTAGCCCATCAAGTCGGAAATTATCAAATGTTTCCTTTTTTAGTTAGAACTGATATACTCTATGAACACTTTGTTTATGCTTGGTTAAAGTTCCATCTTCCTGCTGATTTTGAAATTAAAGCTCAAGAAATTGTTGATTTTTGTAAAATTATAGAGTCTAAGATTGATTTAGTGATTTATGATAAGAATACAAGAAAAGTTGGGTTTATTCTCGATACTAAATATAAAATTCCTGATTCCAAACCATCTAACTCAGACATTTATCAAGCGATCGCCTATGCAACTTTTAAAAACAGTCAAAATGCTATTTTAGTTTATCCAAAACCTTTAAATCAACCTTTAAATGGTCTATGTCCTAACAGTTCTATCCAGTTAAAAAGCCTCACCTTTTCTTTAGAAGATGATTTAGAACAGTCTGGTCAAAGGTTTCTCAGATCATTATTGAACCCTGAGTAGGGTCTGCTGAATAAGGAGAAAAAGCTGGGGAAAAAGGGAAGCCGAAAAAAAGTAACAGGACAAAATTATTTAGAAATTTTAGCAGACGGGGTGGAAACCCCGTTGGGTTATTTTTAGTTTTTTAACTGATTTCTAAAGTTTCTAACAGTATTAGCAATTTTTTGAATAGGAGTGATGCGGTCAAACCATTTAGGAGTAATATCGCTTGATGATCCTCTTTGTAATCCCATACTAGGAGTAACAACAATAGTGATTAAATCTGGGTTTTGTTTTCGGAAAGTTGAAAGAACTCCGTCTACATGCATAGGCCCGCCATCAGGATGTCCTGCGGGTCTTCTTTGTATTTCCTCAAAAAAATTCACTAATCGCTCTAAAATTTTGCCATTTACCCCATAAAAATGGGCCGTTTGTATGTCCTTTACCCAAGGTTTTAAACTAACCATCGGCTCGGTTTTAATATTCTTATCCTGGTCAAGAAAATGACCAAAATAAACTAACGCCCAATCTATTTGTTGTAGTTCCTCAAGTAGTCTAGCTTCGTTTTCCTCGAAGTATTTAGAGATAGCTAAGTCATCTTCCAAAATTAAAACCCGGTTACATTGGCGTTCCTTCGCTTGCTTCAAGATATGATAGTGACTTAAAAGACAGCCCCTGGCTCCGATGCTAGGAAAAGATTCTGCACTTTCTGGTTTGATAGCGGGAAAGATTTCAACTTTTTCGGATGTGAGGGGTATATTCATCTTAATCAATTCCCTCTTCATTTGCTCTAGTCTATCCTTTCTTTCCGGTAGGTTAATTACATAAACATGATCAAAAAAATCGATAAGTTGCATAGGTGTAATCCTGTTTTATATTTGATATGTATTTTAACTTCAATCAAAGCAATTACCATAATAAGTTTAGCAGCGATCGCCACTATTTCGTTGCGATTATCCCAAAACTATGCCCAGACAGGGATTCCGTGAGTTGACATGGAGTCGTTTTCGTTATTCCTCCCAAACTAATTGAGATTACACTACATCAAGAATTCTGGTAAGTGTGTGAGAATACTGCAATCTCACCTTTTCTTTAGAAAATGATTTAGAACAATCTGGTCAAAGGTTTCTAAAAGCATTATTGAACCCTGAGTAGCGTCTACTAAATACAGATAAAAAAAACGCTTAAAGTTTGCCAAAAGCACCCCAAATTAAACCCGAAATCATTCCCCAAATACTACCAATTCCAGCCGATACAATAATTGAACCTATTAATAGAGAAGTTGTACCTGTTGTTGAGGAAGTATCTAAAACATTAGCAAAAGTTGTTGCTCCCAAAACCCCTAATCCTGCGCCAGAAATTGCCCCTAAAAAATTCCCCCAAATTGCACCGATAAAAGCCCCCCTTCGTCCTGATAAATGCAGGGATAAGGGTAAACTAGGGGCACCTCCAATCATTCCAAATATCCCCCCAGCTAAAGTACCACCAATAGTTCCAACACCCGCCGCCACAATAGTAGTAGCAATTATTCTGAGGGTAATTTCCCAGGAAGATGATGTTGAATTAAGATTAGGTTGTATCGCTTCAAATTGCTGCCACCCAACAGCTAAAATTCCTAATCCCATTCCTCCTAATGTTCCTAAATATGACCCCCAAACTCCTCCAACAAAAGCACCTCGTCTTCCCCACAACCGCCCAATATTAGGGAGGGATAAAGGAGGTTTAAATAAATGCCAAATAGCACCCCAAACCATGCCCATTACAGCCCCCCACATTAAGGTTTTACCAATCAAGGGTTCCTGTTCCATAACACCAAAGATTAATCCAGCAATGACCGCCGCAATAAAAATCCCTGACCATCCCCCCAAAATTAATGCAACTCCTCGATTTATTCCTCCTGGGGGAGGCAAATACACACTAATAACTACCCCTAAAAAACTCCCCCACATTGCGCCTACGATTAAACCGCCTAAAATTCCTTGTTTCCCATCTACAAAAGCAAAAATTAGCGCAATAATTGCGGATAAAACTGAGGTTCCCCAGAGTCCCCCTAACACAATTCCTGCCAATAAACTTCCGAATAAATTTTGTAGGTGTAAATGAGGAATTTGGGACAAAACTAATGATTTTTTAGCCGTTGGTGAGGGAACACTAGAACGATTTATCGGTGAAAACAAAGGACGCTGAACTGGAGCGGGTTTAGTGTTTAAGACTCGTTTACGTTTGCGTTTGAGGGGTTGTAAATGTTGTTTTTGGGTAACGGCTTGACGGGAAGGAAAGGGATCTCGTCCTCCTAATTTTTCCGTGCGATCGCACCAAGGACAATCGTTTAAATGATTTCCATACCGATGTTCTAATTGTTGACTACAGGTAATTAAATTTGCTTCAGCTTCCTTTAATACCATTAACCAAGTTTTAGCATCGGGTCGAGCTTGGGGATTATTAAATCCGGCTTCAAAACATTGAATAAATAATTGTTGTAATTTTGGGTATAACAATTGAAATGGAGGCGCAAAAGGCATGGGTTCATAGGGAACCTGCCTTGTCCCATAGACAAAATGACCCGATCTCACCCTAGACTCAATGGCTGGAGGGTCACCACTTCCTTGATAAACCCCGGAAAACGGGTGTGTTCCTTCCATCAGGAGGAGAAAGATTAACACCGCCAGTCCAAACCGATCTTGTTCTGGAGTCCGGTTTAACTCCCGAAAGGCTTGACCTTGGAGTTCTGGAGGGGTAAATTCAGCTTTCCCGACGGGACAGCGATAAATCAACCCCGTATCGGGATCTCGAACTTGGAAGGAGTCAGTATCAACAAGGGTCACTAAAGCGGTATCACTCACTAAAATATTAGATTCGTTAACATCCCCAATCACATATCCACTACTATGTAAATCGGCAAAGGACGCAACTAAATTACGGGCGGTGCGATGGAGATATAAATAATTAAATAAAGGCTTTTGTTGGCGGCGACTTTTCGGGGTATAGAAAATATGAATCGGGGTGGCTTTACTGACACGCGGCATTAAATAACCCAGGATTTGTCGTTTATGATCAGTGGTATGCAGCAAGTCAATGGGCCATGCGATCGCCGTCATTCCAGGGGAAACCATCGCCGTTGCGGGGGGATAGTTATACATGACGGTGAGTTTATCAGCGTCTTCGTCGGTGGGTTTATGGTAGATTTTGGCAACTAAATTCGGATCTTCTAAAACCCTATAGATGCGTCCCTCCCCCCCACTCCCTAGAGGGGTGCGGGTATCAAGGGTAATGGTTTGTCCATTGAACTGGCGTTGCAGCCGCATAGCAAGTTAGGGGTTGAACCGTTGCACCTGTTGAATCGTACTTAAAGCATAGCGCGTTGAGGAACAGGGCAGATTAAAGCATTTGCACTCTTTCTCTGAGGGGTAGCCCTTGATTAAACCGTTAAAGAAGAGTTGGCCATCGGTATTTTGCAAAATAATGTAAACTAACAAATATTTCAGTTAAGGTAGTTTAATTAATCTTAACTTGCCTTTCAAGGTAGGTTGGTGACTCAAAACGGTATACCCCCTGAACAAGAAGGATTCAATTCCCTAAACTCAGGCTGATGTCAACCGCTTTCTTCCGATGAGTAAGGTTAAACGCTTTTCTCCTAGAATTTAAATCCAAATTTTGGGGAGAAAAAACAACTGCCTGATCGTCGGTAGAACTTAACCAGGGAAATAACTGTTGTCCGACATTAAGCTTCTATTGTCCTTAAGGCTTAATGAGTTCAGTGGTAAAAGCGACATCCCAGAATAAAAAAAATTATTGAATTCAGACTCGGAGACATAATGAGATCAATTGTTCGTTTGGGCGCGGTATTGGGAATTGTGGGCAGTACATTCTTGCTGAGTCCTGACCCGGCATTGCGTTGGTTTGCTTCTCTTCCCGTGGGAACTCAACCCGCTTATGCACTGCCTGAAAACCAAATTCTGGAGAAACTCCGCTCCATTCCGGTGTTTACCATTACCGATACACAGGGAGCTCCTTTAGTGGCTACTGTACCCCAAGCCGATAATAAAAAAGCGTCCGTTGCGGGTGTGTTTATTAGTCGCAATGATGCTGTTGCGTTTGTGGATAACTTAAAAACTCGTAATCCTCAGTTGGCTTCCACTGTCCAAGTCACAACGGTTTCCCTCGGTGAAGTTTATCGCATGAGTCAGCAAGCTCAGGGAAATCAAGACGACATTCAGTTTGCTTATGTCCCGGTTCAAAAACAGGTGGATTTAGCCAAGTCTGTTCTACAAGAAAATGGACAATCAGTTAACGAGTTTAACGGTGTTCCTTTGTTTATTGCTAAGGGGGGGCCAGATCAAGGCTACCTCACGATTCAAAATGGGAATGAACAGGTGATTCCAATCTTCTTTAATAAAGAGGATCTACAAAATATGTTGACTCAATTTAAAACGCAACAACCTGATTTAATCTCCAGTATTAAAATTGATGTGGTCAATTTAGAAGGGTTGTTAGATGCGTTAAAACGGGATAATGATCAATTTTTAAACCGAATTGTACTCATTCCGCCTCGTGAAACCTTAGAGTATTTGAAACAAAATCAACCCCAAAGTCAGCCCCGTCGTTAATTAACTTGATCATTAGGAACCGGGGATCATGGAGGAAACCATATCAGGGTGGCAACTGGGGCAATGGTTAGAGGACGCAAAGGCAGAATGTCTCGTCCTTGGAATTTCTGCTCATGAAGTTCATTGGTTTCTCCAAGAGTTAACGGGTTTGGATCGGTTGACTCTGCGTTTACAAACCT
The DNA here is from genome assembly GCF_900009145.1 of Planktothrix tepida PCC 9214. Lineage (NCBI taxonomy): Bacteria > Bacillati > Cyanobacteriota > Cyanophyceae > Oscillatoriales > Microcoleaceae > Planktothrix > Planktothrix tepida. The sequence continues at coordinate 746,135 of NZ_LN889802.1, read as the reverse complement.
TCAAACAGCAACCCTCTGTTCCTCTCCAGGTTCCTTGGTCAGAATTGACTCAACTTTGGCAACGACGCCTCACCGAAAGCATCCCCGTTCAATATCTCGTGGGAGTCGCTCATTGGCGTCAGTTTACCTTAAAGGTGTCTCCTGCTGTTCTAATTCCCCGTCCTGAAACAGAGTTAATCATTGATTTAGCTCAATCTGCGGCTGAAAATCTGGATCAGGATGGGATTTGGGCGGATTTGGGAACGGGAAGCGGTGCGATCGCTTTGGGTTTAGCTGAGAGTTTCCCCCAAGCTGAAATTCATGCGGTGGATACCAGTTTAGAGGCTTTAGCGATCGCTCAATATAACGCTGAAACCACAGGGTTTGCTGACCGTATCCAATTCCATCACGGATCATGGTGGCAACCCCTAGAGTTTTTACAAGGACAACTGACGGGAATGGTCTCTAACCCCCCTTATATCCCCTCTAACCTCATTGCGACCCTACAACCGGAAGTTGCCCACCATGAACCCACCTTAGCCTTAGATGGCGGTGCTGATGGATTAGATTGTATTCGCGATTTAGTGGAAACAGCCCCCCGTTATTTGCGCTCAGGGGGCCTTTGGATTGTGGAAATGATGGCCGGACAAGGAGAAGCCGTTGCAGGACTCTTACAGGCCCAGGGAAGCTATTCTGGGATTAAAATTATTCCCGACTTGGCAGGATTCGACCGTTTTGTTATAGCTTATTTGAAATAATTGTCCTAAGCCTCATAACTGATAACTGATAACTGATAACTGATAACTGAATTTATGGTTCAAGTTTCTATTGATGCGTTAATTGATGTGGCGATTTCGGGTAATAGGGTGGTTAGTTTCCCGACAGATACTGTACCTGCTTTAGCGACACGTCCTGATCAAGCTGAGTTGATTTTTAAGACTAAAAAACGCAGTCAAGATAAACCGTTAATTTTAATGGGAGCTACACCGGAAGCATTATGGCCCTATGTGAAGGGAACAGTAGAAGAATTATTAATTTGGCAACAAATTGCTCAATACTATTGGCCTGGGGCGTTAACTTTAGTGTTACCTGCTTCTGAAAAAGTTTACCCAGCGATGAACCCTATCGATCCCTCTACGATTGGTATCCGGGTTCCCAATTGTGCGATCGCTCAACATATTTTATCCCGCACGGGCCCAATGGCAACCACCAGTGCCAATTTATCAGGACAACCCCCATTATTAACACTGGCAGAAATTAATACTCAATTTCCTGATGTTGTCACATTGTTTTCCTCAGAATTTGATACAACCCTCACCGCTTCCACTATCCCTTCAACAGTAGCGAAATGGCAAGGGAATAGTTGGAAAATCTTACGACAAGGAGCTATTAATTTATAGAGTAAAAATGGAGATTAAAAATCAATTTTTTGTTAAATTAAATGATCTGTTCCATAATAACTGATAACTGATAACTGATAACTGATAACTGACAACTGTTCCCTGTTCCCTATTCCCTGCTATATCATGATCCTGATATGGCTAACTTTATAGAGTGAGTGAGACTAGGCAGATGGGTTGGAGCGAATTTGTATATTTAGGGTTGGGGTTGGGGTTAGGGGTCGTCCTAGCTCGGCTATTGGGGGGGAAAGGGAAACAATCATCTGAGTCCCTCACCACCGATGACTCCGCCAAAACGAGCAATGATGAACAACAGGTGCAAGCCCTCTCTTATCAATTAAAACAAACTCAACTCGCTTATCAAATGGCGGCGGAGATGAGTTTATTTAAAGCGGGATTTTTGGCTCGGACATCCCATGAGTTGCGCTCGCCTCTCAATAGTATGATTGGCTCATTACAACTGATTTTAGGGGATCTGTGTGAAAGTCCAGAAGAGGAGCAAGAATTTATTCAACACGCTCATGCTTCTGCTTTGAAAATAGTGGCATTATTAGATCAAGTGATTTTTGTGGCTAAAACAGAATATGGCACAGAAACAATGGATATTCATGCGATTCAGTTAGCTAAAGTCCTGGATGAAGTGGAAGATTTAACCTGTATGCAGGCGGCAAATCGCAGTATTCGATTAAAAATCGAACCCCCGAATGAAGATATTTATGTTTTAGCCGATTTACCCCGACTGCGACAAGTTTTAGTAAGTTTAGTAGATACTGCCATTGCTCAAATGAGTGAGGGAAGTGTAAAGGTTTCTGTCCATCCGTCTCCAGAAACAGGATTTATTCATATTTGGGTTGAAGATCAACGTCCCATTAGTGCTTGGAGTGAGTCTTGGGATTTATTAAAATCAACATTAGAAAAGGATCAAACCCCTATCGATGAAATGACATTATCCCCAGGAATGCGGTTGTTAATGAATCAAACCTTATTAAGTTTAATGAATGGACGTTTAGAAGTTTTAGCAATTCCTTCAGAGGGAGAAGAGTCTAATTTTAATCGGACTCAATGTTCGATTCCTATGGTTAAATAAGTCAGTTACTCAAGTTTTCAATATTTACATAATTCCCTAAATATTCTTGATTTTTGTTGAAATCTTGTATATTATAGCATAGGGAACAGGGAACACTTCGACAGGTATTACAGTGAGCGTGTCGAACTGCTCAGTGCAAAGCAGGGAACAGGAAACAGAGAATAGGGAATAGAAAGAAATAGGTTTGAGCATTAGTGTTTGTTCTAAGTGCCAGACGTGACTGTTATAAATCCTTAAATTGTTATATTACAACCTCATAGCAATTCCTATTGTCAGCCCGAATTAGAGTCAGAAAACTTGGACAAAATTTAGGGGTTAAAATTATTGGAATGTTTATTGTTTTTAAGCATTCCCACTCTAGTTTTGCCTGATTTCCTCAAAAATTCAGTATTTTAACACAGAAATTATGATGCTCAAACCATTGTAAAACAACTTTATCCTAGAGATAAACCAATGGCACACAGAAACCATGATTTTGCGCTCAATTTTTATCAAACTCTGCAAGGGACTGAAGGAAACCTTTTCTTTTCTCCCTACAGCATTTGTACTGCATTTGCGATGACCTATGCGGGTGCGCGAGGACAGACAGAACAACAAATTGCTCAAGTCTTCGGCTTTTCTCAAGGAGAAGATTTTCATGCCGCATTTTCTGGCTTAGAAAGACCATTAAAGGCAGGACAACAAAGCAATGATGTTTTGTTCCTGAGTGCTAATTCTCTATTTCCCCAAATTAAATATCCTTTCCTAGAAAGCTTTTTAGCTTTATTAGAAAAATATTATCAAGTCAAAATTACCCCTGTTGATTATTATAATGATTTCCAGGCTGCACGAAACACAATTAATCAATGGGTTGCCGAACAAACTCAACATAAAATTAATGAATTAATTCCGCCAAATGCTCTAACTGAGCTAACACGATTGGTACTGGTTAATGCTGTTTATTTTAAAGGAAGTTGGGCGAATCCATTTGACAGAGATGGAACAGAAACCAAACCCTTTTGGCTAACATCAGACCGTGAGATTCCAGTTCCGATGATGAATATAACAGGACAATTCAACTATGCTCAAACTGAAGAAGTTCAGGTTCTTGAGTTACCTTACAGGGGTAATAATTTCTCAATGATGATTCTGTTACCTAGAGAAAGAAATGGATTGATGGAACTGGAAAAAAACTTGAGTCTTAACAATCTTTATCAGTGGATACAGCCAATGTATACACAACAGGTTGAAGTTTCTTTACCCCGCTTTGAGATAAATTTTAAATCAGAACTTAGTAACACCTTAGCTCAGATGGGGGTTACAGATGCGTTTGATGAGAATAAAGCTAATTTTTCGGGGATGGATGGTCGAGAACACTGGTTGTATATTAAAAATGTGTTTCATCAAGCTTGTATTGAGGTAAATGAAGAGGGGAGTGAAGCCACCGCAGCAACAGCAGTTCAGATAGAAGCCAGGTGTTTGCCTCCCTCGTTTAACGCTAATCATCCCTTTATTTTTTTAATCTCTGAAAACAACACTGGGAATATTGTGTTTTTGGGTCGATTGGTGAACCCAGAAATCTAGGGATTATTAAAGATGAGTTGCCTCTGGATATCAGAGAATGGGATTGTCCCAATCGGGTTGAGAAGTCACCAAGCCCATACTGTACTGCCAGGTCAGTGTGGTTAGTTCACACTTAATTGTGGTAAAGATCTAAAAATCGAGTACCATAATCCCAACTCCCAACCTGCTATTCGATGGGAATTCCCCAAAAATGCAGCAGGTTTGCGGTTTTCTGAAACTGTTAAAAAATGTAAAGTAATAGCAACCGTAGCGTCGATTAGTAACCCGTTTGTAGTAGAGCAGTAGAGACTCATGACGACCATTGCGATTGATCAAGTTAACAAAATTGTCTGGAACCACCACCAAGACCCCTTTGAAGTGCTAGGGGCTCACCAAATTGAACAAGATGGTAAAACGGTGTGGGCAGTCCGAGCTTATTTACCCAATGCAGAGGCGGCATGGGTTCTCTTGCCTGAACAACGACAGGAATACCCGATGGAGTCGGTACATAACCCCCATTTCTTTGAATGTGTCATTGATACTCCCGAACTCGCTAACTATCAACTGCGAATTAAAGAAGGTGAACATGAACGGGTCGCTTATGATCCTTATGCGTTTCGTTCTCCTCAATTTACCGACTTTGATATTCACCTGTTTACCGAAGGCAACCATCACCGCATTTATGAAAAATTAGGTGCTCATTTAATGAGCGTCAATAATGTATCGGGGGTTTATTTTGCGGTTTGGGCTCCCAATGCGCGCAACGTTTCCATTATTGGAGATTTTAACTATTGGGATGGACGCAAACACCAAATGCGGAAGTTAAGCAATGGGGTTTGGGAACTGTTTATCCCTGGGTTGGGAGTCGGAGAACACTACAAATATGAAATTAAAAACTGGGAAGGACACATCTATGAAAAAACCGATCCCTACGGGTTTTATCAAGAAGTACGTCCCAAAACCGCCTCAATTGTTGCTAATTTAGATAGTTACGAATGGCAGGATCAAGATTGGCTCGAACAACGACGCCACACCGATCCTTTAAAATCCCCGGTTTCTGTTTATGAATGTCATTTAGGGTCTTGGAACCGCGCGCCCTTCGATCAACCCCATGTCCTCCCTGATGGAACCGTTGAAGCGGCTGTACAAGCCACTGAGCTTGATCCAGGCGGTCGTTTTTTAACCTATCGGGAACTGGCGGAACAGTTAATTCCCTATGTTAAGGATTTAGGGTTTACCCATATTGAATTATTACCCATTGCCGAACATCCCTTTGATGGGTCTTGGGGATATCAAGTCACGGGATATTATGCCCCCACGTCTCGGTTTGGCAGTCCCGAAGATTTCATGTATTTTGTCGATCAATGCCATTTGAATGGTATTGGGGTAATTGTTGACTGGGTTCCGGGGCATTTCCCCAAAGACGGACATGGTTTACCCTTCTTTGACGGGACTCACCTTTATGAACACGCTGACCCCCGCAAAGGCGAACATAAGGAATGGGGAACTTTAGTCTTTAACTATGGTCGTAACGAAGTTCGGAATTTCCTGGTGGCTAACGCCCTATTTTGGTATGACAAATATCATATCGATGGAATTCGGGTAGATGCAGTCGCTTCCATGTTGTATCTGAACTATTTACGTCCCGATGGTCAATGGGTGGCGAACCAATATGGCGGTTGTGAACATATTGAAGCGGCGGACTTTTTGCGCCAAACCAACCATGTTTTATTTAGTTATTATCCAGGAACTTTATCCATTGCGGAAGAATCTACCTCATGGCCGATGGTGTCTTGGCCGACTTATGTAGGGGGGTTAGGGTTTAACTTGAAATGGAACATGGGATGGATGCACGATATGTTGGATTATTTCAGCATGGATCCTTGGTTCCGTCAGTTCCATCAAAATAACGTTACCTTTAGTATTTGGTATCACCACAGCGAAAACTTCATGTTGGCGTTATCCCATGATGAAGTGGTGCATTGTAAGAGCAATATTACTAACAAAATGCCGGGAGATGATTGGCAAAAATTTGCTAACGTCCGATGTTTGTTTACCTATATGTTTACTCACCCCGGTAAGAAAACTTTGTTCATGGGAATGGAGTTTGGTCAGCGTCAGGAGTGGAATGCTTGGGGAACCTTGGAATGGGAATTAATGCAATATCCAGCCCACCAAGGCATTAAACGGTTATTCCAAGCGTTGAATGAATTGTATCGCAGTGAACCTGCATTATATGAACAGGATTTTGCAGAAGCGGGGTTCCAATGGATTGATTGTACTGATAACCGTCATAGCGTAGTGTCGTTTATTCGTCGGGCAAAAGATCCTGAAGAATTTGTCGTTGTGGTCTGTAATTTTACCCCTCAACCCCATAGTCATTATCGCATTGGTGTGCCTGAACCTGGATTTTATACCGAATTATTTAATAGTGATTCGGGTGAATTTGGTGGCAGTAATATGGGGAATTTAGGTGGAAAATGGACTGATGAATGGTGGTTCCATAATTATTCCCATTCGTTGGATTTATGTTTACCTCCTTTAGGGGTTCTGGTTCTCAAATTAGACCGCCCGAAAACAGAAGCTGCACTACAAGCTGATGCGGTAGAAGTAGAATCCATAGAAGCCTAGGGTATTCTATTAACGTCGCTGTACAGAAAACAGCGATCGCTATTGTTAAAAAAATGGCGATCGCTGTTCATCAATAGTAACGAAATTAAGATATTATAAGGGGTAACTCAAATAACAATAAACTTGCTTTTGTTTGGGCAAAATGCTAAAAATTGAGGAATCAAAATCATGTTTTATTGGTTAAGTACATCGCTACGATGCTGAGGATCACTGGCTACTGACATTACTTCAGCAATCAACTCTTCCGCAATTTCAAAATCCTGAAGTGTTAGCTCTAAATTTTCAGCAATGGCATCAAAATGTTCGCCTTTTAAACCTTGCTCTTCTACCAAATGTTTGTGCGCTTCACGCATTGCCCGTCCATCATACTGAGGTGTTCCCCCAAAGGCATAAGTTAAAAATGCTCGTTGATGGCTTTTTTGTTTGACCATATCCATGCCATTAAAGAAGTGCTTGATCCGATTATCCTGCAACACACGATCATAAAAATTATCAACAGCCAGTTTAACAGTTTCAGCACCACCAAGCTTTTCATATAAAGTTGACATAGCTTGTTTGTCCTCAAATTTTGACATACTTATCTTAACTTAAATTTCATATTAAATCAAGACTTCGGACAGTTTTTAAACAACTCAAGTATTGATGGTATTATTAAATCGAAAAAATACCCCTAAAAAATAATCAGGAACGAATCATGCGAGAAGCCAGAAATGTTTTAGGTGGCGAATTAGAATTGTGTTGCTCTGATCCGATAACCGGATTTTATCGGGATGGGTTTTGTTATACTGGAGGACAAGATTTCGGCGTTCATGTGATTTGTGCCCAAGTTACCGCAGAGTTTCTGGAATTTACCAAAGCCCAAGGAAACGACCTCAGTACCCCAGTTCCCGCCTTTGGCTTTCCAGGGTTGAAACCCGGTGATCGTTGGTGTTTGTGTGCCTCTCGTTGGCAAGAAGCGATGGATGCAGGTGTTGCACCTCCTGTTGTGTTAGAAGCCACTCACGCGAGAGCCTTAGAAGTCGTTTCTCTCAAGGAGTTAAAACAATATGCCGTTCAGGGTTAACTGAAAACGATATAGTAAGAAATTGAAATTCTTAACTGTTTTTGAGATCCTATGTTCACCGTAGACATTATTGTTAAATACACAGCCATCCCGTTGTCCATTCAAAAAAAATCTGCCGAAGATGCAGAAGCCGTTTACAGTCACATTTTAGAGGTCTTACGGGGAGGAACGCCTCAAATCTTAGAATTTACCTGTGATAAGATGACCGAGAAAAAACTAGCAATTCTCAGCAGTGAAATTTCTGCGGTGCAAATTTCGGACAAATTGGGGGGAAATGCCGCCGGAAGAACGCCTGGGTTTGTTGGTTTAACCGCAGAGTAAAGGAAATCACAACAAGCATGGAATCTTCCAGTCCAGCGATACGGGTACAAGACCTATGCTTTAGTTGGCCAAGCGGGGCACAGGTGTTAAAATCCTGTTCCCTAGATGTCCCCCCAGGAGAATTTTGGATGCTTTTGGGGACAAATGGAAGCGGAAAGTCAACCTTATTACGATTATTAGCCGGATTATTAAAGTCTCAGTCGGGGGAAATTCAAACCCAAGGACGGGTGGGGTTTGTGTTTCAAAATCCTGATCATCAGTTAGTGATGCCAACGGTGGGGGCGGATGTTGCCTTTGGATTAGTTGAGGATCAATTACCTTGGATAGAAGTGAAACAACGGGTAGAAGATGCTTTAGCTGCGGTTAAATTATTAGAGTTACAACGTCGCCCCATTTATGCCTTAAGTGGAGGACAAAAACAACGCATTGCGATCGCAGGTGCATTAGCGAGACATTGTGAAGTTTTACTCTTAGATGAACCCACGGCTTTACTAGATCCTGATAGTCAAAATGATTTAGTGATTGAAGTTCAACGGTTAGTCAAAACCAGAGGAATAACAGCATTATGGGTCACTCATCGTTTAGAGGAATTAAATTATAGTGATGGCGCGTTTCTATTAGAAAATGGTGAAGTGGTTGGTCAAGGTGATCCAGAACCCTTAAAACAGCGATTAACTCAACAACAAAAATAAATCAAGTTTAATATAGCAAGTCTAAATGAATTGTATATTCATAATGATCAAGATTATTAACCTTTTTTTCATCAACCACCGGAACGATTATCTGCTATTATCTTGTTGATTTGAGGCTTGCACTTGAATTCAGGATTAAAATACACTCGCTATAGCATATTAACTATTCAATTCTTCTCCATTTTGTTAATCTTAACGACCCATATCAGGGAATTTTGAACTATGACAAGCCCTACTGTAGGTAGAGACACCGATCAATCTCAATCTCCTTCATCCTGGCCAGAGGTTTCATCCAAGCCTGTACCCTTTTGGGTTCGGCGTTGGGGGGCGTTTGTGGCGGAGGTTTCCTTAGTTGCGGTCAGTGGGTTAATTCCCTTTACCCTGGGCGTTGTCTCCAACCGCAGTGATCAACCCGTCCCTCTGAATCCCGTTGTGCGGGTGACATCCCAAACCGTTGCGGCGACTTTAGGAATTCCAGTCCGTGATCGCAGTCCCAAAGTAGCCCCCTTAACGAATCTATTGTGGTCGGGTGCATTACTTTTACCCCTGGTTGTGGGAGGGTGGCAACTTTATCTATTAGCCAAACGGGGTCAAACCTTACCTAAATTGTGGTTTGGGGTACAAGTGATTAATCCGAATGGTTTTCCCCCAGGATGGGGACGGGCACTCCGTCGAGAATTAATCGGACGTTGGGGAATTCCATTCGCCATTGCTTATGGTCTTTGGCAAGTCACGGGGGCCTATCCCAATTTATTAATTTTAGGGGCTTTATCCGGTGCCACTTTATTAGGAGATGCGTTGATCGCGAAACGATTTCAAGGTCGGACTGGACATGATTTATTAGCAGGAACTTCCGTACAAGAAGCCCCCCCTATTTTAGTGTTTAATCCCTTTACTAATTATGATTGGATCGCAGAAGATGATGCGGTTCATGCCATTGTTCTTAACCCAGAGACCCCAAAATCGGAGTTTAATTTATGGGCGTGGATGCGTCAACATCCAGGATTAACCTTAATTATTGTCAGTAGTGCCAGTATGGCAGCCGTCTTAGGAACCTTTGTCGGGACTCAAATTTATATTCAAAATCAAGCCAATCGTCGAGAATTTCAACAACAGGATAACGAAGTTTTTCTGGCTTTAGTCAGTAAATTATCCCCCAATGCCTCCACGAATGTAGACCAAAAACGAGGAGCAATTTTAGCGTTAGGTGCGATTAAAGATCCCCGTGCAATTCCCTTATTAGTGGATTTATTAGCTCAGGAACAAAACCCCGTCTTAATTGATGTTATCCAACAAGCATTAGTTAGTACCGGCCCAGAAGCCTTACCGGATTTAAGAAAATTAAATCAAGCTCTGAAAAATGATTTAGATTCGATGCAATTTGGAGCAGAAAATCAAGAAAAACTTTTAACGGGACAGCGACAACAAGCCACCCAACGAGCAATCAGTAAAATTCTGAAAGTTTATGGTGGTTTTGTTTATAATGTTGATTTAAGTCGGATTGATTTAGGACAAAATACAACCCCACCCGTTCAATTTACTTTGGTTTTAGAACAAACCGATTTATCGGGAATTAACTTTAAAAATACTAGCCTGACGAAAGCCAGCTTGAAAAATAGTCGATTTGCAAGTGCGGGTGAAGATGGACGGTTGGGAACCTTTGATGATTGGATTTCAGATTTAAGTGGGGCTGATTTAACGGAAGCTGATTTAACAGGGGCGTTCTTAAGTAATACTCTGTTAAAATACAGTAACTTTTTAAAATCGAATCTTAATAAAGCTAATTTATCGGAAGCTGATTTAACGGGAGCTAATTTCAGCAGTGCTAAATTATTAGGATCAAATTTCCAACAAGCGAATTTGACGGATGCCAAATTTACAGGTGCGGAATTATCCAGTGCTAATTTCTCGAATGGAAATTTAAAGTTAGCTCGTTTCAGTGAAGCCAAAGCCCCTGGTGCAAATTTTCAATCGGGAAATTTAAAACAAGCTAACTTTAAAAATGCTGACCTATCGGCGGTTAATTTTACGGGAGCAAATTTGCAAGAAGCCGACTTGACATCCGCTCAACTCACGGGTTCTAACTTCAAAAATGCCCGCTTGCAAGATGCTAATCTAAAAAATACTAATTTAAGCTTAGTTAATTTTCAAGGAGCCAAATTAGACGGAACCAATTTTAAAGGCGCAATCTTTGTTTCTCCTCAACAAAATAAATCCGATCAATTTATTTCTAAACCTGACGAAACTGCTCAATCAAACCGTCTCAAAAATGTAGATTTTAGCAACGCAATTAATTTGGATGAGACCCAAATTAAATACATTTGCGCTCAAGGCGGCATTCACCCCGACTGTCCACCGCCAGAAGGGAAGAAATAGGGAAGCAGGGGACGCAAGGGAGAAGGAGGGGAAGAATACAGTTAAGCGTTAACAGTCAACGGTCAATCCCCTTCAGTGGTAAGCTAAGGATTGGCCTAAAAACTTTTTTAAACTTTTAGTAACGTTAAAATGACCGAACCGACCCAAATTCCCTATCTGTTGCGTGCTGCTCGTGGTGAAAAACTGGATCGTCCCCCCGTGTGGATGATGCGACAGGCGGGTCGCTATATGAAAGCATATCGTGATCTACGGGAAAAATACCCTTCCTTCCGGGAACGCTCTGAAAAAACAGATATCGCCGTTGAAATTTCCCTGCAACCCTTCCGCGCCTTTCAACCGGATGGCGTGATTTTGTTTTCTGATATTTTAACGCCTCTACCTGGAATTGGCATTAATTTCGATATTATCGAAAGCAAAGGGCCTATTATTGATCCGCCCATTCGCAGTTTAGAACAAGTTGAAAAACTGCATCCTATTGAACCGGAAGAAAGCTTACCTTTTATTCGGGAAATTCTGCAAACGTTACGGCGGGAAGTGGGAAATCAAGCTGCTGTTTTAGGGTTTGTAGGTGCGCCTTGGACGTTAGCGGCTTATGCTATTGAAGGTAAAAGTTCTAAAGATTATGCTGTAATTAAAAAAATGGCATTTTCTGAACCTGCAATTTTGCATAAATTCTTAGAAAAAGTTGCAGATGCGATCGCTGTTTATGTGCGTTATCAAATTGATTCTGGCGCGCAAGTGATTCAAATGTTTGATTCTTGGGCGGGTCAATTAAGCCCCCAAGATTATGAAGTTTTTGCCCTTCCTTATCAAAAACGAGTAGTTGATCAAGTCAAACAAACTCATCCTGATACGCCTTTAATTCTTTATATTAGTGGGAGTTCGGGATTATTAGAACGAATTGCTAAAACCGGGTTTGATTTTGTCAGCGTTGACTGGATGGTTGATATGGCGGATGCACGTCAACGTTTGGGTCAAAATATTGGGGTTCAAGGAAATCTTGATCCTTGTATTTTATTCGGCTCAAAAGACATGATTCGTGATCGCATTTTAGATACTATTAAAAAAGCGGGAAATCGAGGTCATATCCTCAATTTAGGGCATGGTGTACTTCAAAATACCCCCGAAGAAAACGTTGCTTATTTCTTTGAAACAGCAAAACAAGCGGATCAATTATTAAGCGTTCACGCCTAAATTTGTTGTTTTTTTCCGCGTATCAAGGGCGGGAAAACCCCGCCCCTACCCGTAAAAAAAAGGACAAACTAAGGGAAAAGAATCGTTGATTACTGAAATCATCACTACGTTTTATGAAAAAACGAATTTTTATTACAGGTGCGAGTGGTTGTATTGGTCATTATATTGTAGAGAAATTAATTCAAAATACCGAACATGAATTATTTTTATTAGTTAGAAATCCTGATAAATTAGGTTTTAATTATAAGTATCGTCCCGATATTCATATTCTTCAAGGTAATTTAAGAGACATCAATCAATTTAAAGATTTATTATCTACTATTAATATAGCGATTTTAATTGCTACAGCTTGGGGGGGATATCAAGAGGTTTTAGAGATTAATGTTAAAGCTAATTTAGAATTAGTAAAATTATTAAATCCTAAAATTTGTGAACAAATATTATATTTTTCAACGGCTAGTATTTTAGATCAAAATAATAATTTATTACCCGAAGCAGGCGAAATTGGCACGGATTATATTAGAACTAAATATGAATGTTTACAGGAATTACTCAAAATAACGCCTCAGATTCCTCCGTTAAGGGTATTATTTCCGACTTTAGTATTAGGAGGAGAGGATAATAAACCCTATTCCCATTTATCAGGAGGTATTTCTGATGTGGTTAAATGGATTAATTTAATTCGATGGTTTCAAGCCGATGCGAGTTTTCATTTTATTCATGCTGCTGATATTGCAACAGTGGTATATTATTTAGTGAATCATCCTCCTATTTCCCAGGAAACAGAACAATTTGTTTTAGGAAATCCAGAAATAACCTTAAATCAAGCTGTAGAAACCGCTTGTCAATATTATCAGAAACCCATTTATTTCCGCTTGAATTTATCACCGAGATTAGCAAACTTTTTTATCTGGCTATTTAAAATACAAATGGCAGACTGGGATAGATTTTGCCTCGATTATCGCCATTTTACCTATCAAAATCCTGTTCATCCTGCGGTGTATGATTTACCCGGCTATTGTGCAACCTTTACGGATGTTTTAAAATTAAGTCAAATTAAAAATTAGGTGGGTTCGGATGGACTATTCGTGCAAAAATCAATGAAAAAATCGGATATAATTTTATAAAAAGGAGATTTAACAATGTTAGCTAGTAAACTCGAAACATTACTTAATCCTGAAGAAAATTTACAAGGTTCCGAGGTTCGTTACATCACAGATAAGGTGACTTGGCAATATTATGAAAGGTTATTAACTCAATTACAAGATAGTTTGGAGTTTCGCTTGACCTATTTAGATGGAATTTTAGAAGTTATGTCACCCAGTCGCAATCATGAAAGTATTAAAACCCGAATTGGGGATTTATTACTCATTTATTTTTTAGAAACAAATACCGAATATTATCCCACAGGTTCCATGACCTTGCGGAACCCAGAACAAAGAGGTGGAACTGAACCGGATGAAAGTTATTGTATTGGAAGCAATAAAGAAATTCCTGATTTAGCGATAGAAGTTATCATTACCAGTGGTGGAATTAATCGCTTAGAAGTTTATCAAAGATTGGGAGTCCGTGAAGTGTGGTTTTGGCAAAATAATCAGTTTCAAGTTTATCATTTTCGGTCTGAAACTATAGAACAATTTCAGCAAACATCAGGCTATGAATTAATCAAAAATAGTGAACTGCTTCCCTCTCTCAATTTAACCGTATTAGCGGAATTTGTACAACATCCTAATCCTTTAATTGCAGCAAAATCATTCCGTCAAACCTTAAATGAGTAAAGACGCGCCATGGCACGTCTCTACGGGGGGAAAAAGATGAATTTACTGCTGACTCAATTCAAATTTTAATAACGTTTTACCGTGAATCACGGCGGCAATGGTAACAATGTCGTCTTGGATTTGATAAATGATTCGGTAGGTGTAAGCAAATTGTTCACGGATGGTTTCGTCGCCAAATTCTTGAACAATAATTCCCGCTTCAGGAGATAATCTCAAGTTCCGTGTAACTTCAATGATTCTTTGGACAACCGCCGCCGCATAAGAAATTGAATCTCGTGCAATGTAAGCAGCAATTGCATCAATATCATCAATGGCTTGAGGCGACCAAACTACTTGATAACCCATTTACTTAATAAACCTTCTGCTTCCTCTTGTATGAGATTCCTGGTCGTTTCGTGAATCGTAAGCCCATGACGGACTTTTTCGATTACATAAAGATGGTATTGCACATCTTCCAGAGAACAATCATCCGGTAGGTTCTTCAACAAAGATTCTACTTCCTTTTTGGTTGTACTCATAATCTTTTTGGGTTTTTTTTATAGTTATTATAGTTTTCAATAACTGAAGCACCCGAAATAAGCGGTTAACCCCGACTTCATCAAGGGATGAGGGGGCTACAATAAAACATAAATTATATTTCCTGATGGGAATTGTCCCCAGAAGGTCGAATGCTTCAGTCATGATTTCAAATCCAGCGTATAGTCATGCCAGACCGATAATATCAGATTTCTAGGTCTGGTTCTCGCTCTGCATCTTGATCAGATTCAGAAATTGCTGTAATTAGAAATAGCCTGTTGCATCCGTGTCATCACATCTTCAACAGGAATAGCGCCTAATTCTCCATTAGCACGAGTTCTAATATTCAAGCAATTGGACTCAACTTCCTTAGCCCCGACAACGGCCATGACCGGAATTTTATCCTTCTCAGCATTGCGAATTAATTTCCCTAAGCGTTCATTACTGGCATCCGCTTCGGCACGAACGCCAACAGACCGTAATTTCAGGGCAATTTCTTGGGCAAAGGGTAAGAAATCTTGACTGACGGGTAAGAGCCGGAACTGGACTGGGGCTAACCATAACGGGAAATCCCCGGCATATTCCTCTATTAATATTCCCACTAATCGTTCCAGAGAGCCAAAGGGCGCACGGTGTATCATCACCGGACGTTGACGACTGCCATCTTCGGCTACATATTCTAAGTCAAAACGTTCGGGTAAATTGTAGTCCACCTGAACTGTTCCCAACTGCCATTCCCGGTCTAAGGCATCTTGGAAAATAAAGTCTAATTTGGGGCCATAAAATGCAGCTTCTCCAATTCCCTCAAAATAGTTCATTCCCAAGGTTTCCACCGCCCGACGAATGGCTGATTCGGATTTATCCCAAACCTCATCCGACCCGATATATTTGTCAGAATTCGGGTCACGGAAACTTAATCTCGCTTTAAAGTTCTTGAGTTGTAGACTTCTAAATACAGAGAGAATCAAATCCACAACTTTGATAAATTCATCTTCCAACTGTTCAGGAGTGACGAATAAATGGGAGTCATCGACGGTAAACCCTCGAACACGAGTTAACCCCCCTAATTCTCCTGATTGTTCATAACGATAGACTGTCCCAAACTCCGCTAACCGCATGGGAAGTTCTCGATAGGAACGTAATTCACTCTTATAGATTTGGATATGAAAAGGACAGTTCATCGGTTTAAGGACAAACCCTTGTTCCTTTTCCTCCGCTTCGCTGTCCTCAGCCATCATCGGAAACATATCTTCTTTATACTTCTGCCAATGTCCCGATGTTTTAAATAAATCGACTCGACCAATATGGGGAGTCGTGACACCCAAATAACCCCGCTTGATTTGTTCTTGTTTGAGGAAATCCTCTAAGGTACTACGTAATAAAGTTCCTTTCGGTGTCCATAAGGGTAATCCTGGCCCGACTAAATCAGAAAAAATAAATAATCCTAACTCTTTTCCTAAGCGGCGATGGTCACGTCGGAGGGCTTCTTCCTTCCGGCGTTTATATTCCGCTAATTGTTCGGGAGTTTCCCACGCTGTCCCATAAATCCGTTGCAGTTGAGCTTTGGTTTCATCTCCTCGCCAATAAGCCCCGGCTACACTTTCAAGTTCAATGGCATTATGGTCAATCTCAGAGGTATTTTCAACGTGGGGCCCTGCACACAAATCCCACCATTGATCTCCTAAATGATATAAGGTAATGGGTTCCTGTAAGCCTTCGAGGATTTCCAGTTTATAAGGTTCTCCAAGTTTCTGAATTCGTGCTTGGGCGTCTTCCCGACTGACTTCTTCTCGAATTACCGGAAGTTTACGCTTGATAATCTTAACCATTTCTTTGTGAATGGCTTTCAAATCCTTCTCAGTAAAGGGTTCAGGACTATCAAAGTCATAATAAAACCCATTTTCAATCCAAGGGCCAATGGTAACTTGTGCCTTGGGAAACAGTTTTTGTACTGCCATTGCCATAACGTGGGAAGCAGTATGGCGAATCCGCTTTAAGGCTTCAGATTCACTGGTTTTTGGCAAATGGACTTTTTTCTCTAATGGCTCTTGAGAACCATCGGACTCTGCTATAGACATCGATTAAGATTACAACTCTACAATAAAAGTTTCTTGATTCAATTGTACAGAAGATAGGAGTTGTTGACGGTTGACGGTTGACCGATGACTGAAATTGAACAGGCAAGATGCCTGTTCCACATAACTCCTAAAACTTTCGTTAAGAAAAATATTAAGAATTGTAAAGAGTGTTAATATTGTTTTAAGTCAAGTCTTCATCAAACAATCCATGATCAGTCCCAACTTGCCCGAAGAATCAGACCTCCTCAAAGCGATATTAGAACCGTTGCTGGAGGATTTGGAATACTGGTTTCAACGGTCACAGCATCTTTTAGAAACTGAAGAGATGTCCTTTTTAACTCCGTCACAACAGTCTGACCTCCTGTACCGGGTTACAGAAGTGCAACGAGAGGTGAGAGTTGCTAAAACGTTGTTTCAGGCAACGGGGGGACAAGTTGGAATTGAAATGGCAGTATTAATACCTTGGCATCAACTTTTAACAGAATGTTGGCAAGTTGCCACGCGATTTCGCATCGAACAGGCTAACCCAGCTAAAAATTAAGTTTAAAGGCTGAATACCAGGAAAAACAAGTTTGATTGGGACAAATGCAATTTTTATTTTCGGTGAATTAATCCGAATCAATCCGATAAATAGTTTACAGAAGTTTCTCCCCTTAAGCTCTATCCTCAGTAGAACATTGATTATTCTAGTTCAATAAAAAGGTTTGACTCCTGGCTAGAATATGTCAAAATTAGGGACAGGAACTTCTCAACGGACTCCGGCTAAACCTTTAAGATAAAAATCCTTTCTGACATAAAAATGGTGTTCGATTAACCGAAAACCCCCTACCCTTAAGGAGATAACAATGCTACACTTAGTTTACATTCTGGCTTTTACCGTTATAGCGTTTCTGGCTGTTCGTAATTTAATTCATAGTCTTTTAACCGTAGGAATGGAATCCCAAAAGCTTCCAGATTCTCGCAATTATGGCGGGTCAATGAACTCAGGACGGATGCAAAAAATTCTCCATCCAGAACTGCTGGATGAAGCCGGAAATTTAATTAATGAACCGTTGTTAGTCATGCGTTCCTTGTCGGTTCAAGATGCTCGAAATCAATTAGATAATTTATATAAATCTTCTCCGGGTTCAATCGATGATATTCGGGATGAAGATTAGAAAAAATAAAGAACTTTAGAATTAAGAATAGGGTTGACAATTGATTATAAATCGTGAAAATTTTACAAAAACTTATCATTGTTAGCCTGGAAAAACAATCTATTTTTACACAATTTAATTCCCCCTATTAATGGAATGAAAATCAAGGGGGGATTTTTTAATCAGGCAATGGGATGAAAGTGACTTCTAATCGGTTAAAATTTAGAAGGGAATAGACAACTTTCACCTGTTCGCCTCTAGTTCCCCTGGGCATATACCTTGCGATGCTTCAATTTTCTGATCGATTAAGCTTAAATATTGTTATTCAACTATAATTTTTAGTTAAATTAGGGATTATCAGCTTGCGATTCTATCTATGTTGTTAAATAAAAAAGATACATCGATAGTGACCTTAACGTTATTGTTATCAATAGCGACAAGTCCCGTTGCCTGGGCAGCCTCTCGATGGCCTTCTAATACCAGTGTAGCGGATTCTACTACGCTTTCAGAGTCGTCCTTGCTATCCTCAAAACAAGTTAGGAAGCTTAATATTGAGCGACAACCCTTGAGTAGTCAGGATGAATGGGATGTCAAGCTGAAACCTATGTCAAAATCTGAGGTAGCCCTGAGTTCTCAACAACCCATCCTGTTGAGCCAGCTTGATTCGTCTCCACTTCCACCTAGAACAAAAAAGAATAGTGTCGTTAGCCAATCTTCCCAAGTGCAGCAAGCAACGGTTCCTGCAACGGAAGGAGAAATCCCAAGTTGGTTATGGTGGTTACTACCGATGATTCCGGTTTTAGGATTTTGGCTGGGGTTACAATTTAAAACTCAACGTTCTAAGTCTGGGGATAAACAATCTAAGGAGTCTATTACTCCTGTATTATCTACAGAATCTGATATTTCTAGGAAGCAACATCAGACTCCTTCTAGTCCAGTATTAGTGGGAGGAATGGAGTTAAACGAGTCTACAACAGAATCCCTGAAAACCTCCTTTTCTCCTATTGTTTCTTCTGTTTCTACTCCTCGTACTGTTCTTAAAAAACATAATCAGACTGAAAAAGAATTTGCTTCTATGGAAGATAGGGCAATTCAGCAAGTTGCAGAAGCGGTATTAATTGCAGAAATTGATGAGAGTGAAGCTGAAGCCGTAATCGCAGAATTTTTGACGACAAAAGCACCCATTGAGAAACTAACAGAGTCGGAACTCTTGGTTTCCCCAATATTAGAAACAGAACCCAATATCCCAACAGAACCTGCTATTGTAGAATCGGATATTGAGGAAGAACCTTCAATAATTGCAACGGTTGGTGAGGAATTAATAGAACCAGAATTATCAGTTTTTGAAATAGTAGAAACTGAACCGAATATCCCCACTGAATCTACTATTGTAGAATCGGATATTGAGGAAGAACCTCCAATAATTGCAACGGTTGATGAGGAGTTAATAGAACCAGAATTATCAGTTTTTGAAATAGTAGAAACTGAGTCTGATATCCCCACTGAACCAGCTATTGTAGAATCGGATATTGAGGAAGAACCTCCAACAATTGCAACGGTTGATGAGGATTTAATCAAACCGGAATTATCGGTTTCCCCAATATTAGAAACAGAACCTAATATTGCAACAGAATCAGATATTGTAGAATCAGATATTGAGGAAGAACTTCCAACAATTGCAACGGTTGATGAGGATTTAATCAAACCGGAATTATCGGTTTCCCCAATATTAGAAACAGAACCTAATATTGCAACAGAACCCGCTATTGTAGAACCGGATATTGAGGAAGAATCTCCAACAATTGCAACGGTTGATGAGGAGTTAATAGAACCAGAATTATCGGTTTCTGAACTCGCAAAAACTGAACCCGAAGAAATAGAATTAGGAGTAGCCCATCAAGATGTTCGTTCAGAAGCGGATGTAGCAGCCACTAAATTTAACCTCGGAAAAGAGATTACATTTGAACCCTCCCTTGCGGATGTAGACCAAGGACTCCCAGCATTACCCGATGGTTATGGTCAGAGTCAGATTTTCCTGCTTCCCCGTGACCCCAATTGGGCTTATGCTTATTGGGATGTTCCCAACGAACATAAAGAATATTTACGTCAGCAAGGCGGAATTTATCTGCTGCTGCGGGTTTATGATGTTACTGCTATTGATATGGACACTCAGCCACCCTTGTCCATGCAAGAATATGAATGTGATGAAATAACACGAGAATGGTATGTTCCCATTTCCATGAGCGATCGCGATTATATTGCGGAATTGGGTTATCTGACGAGAGATGGACGTTGGTTAGTCCTGGTTCGCTCTAATCATATTCGCATTCCCCCCATTTATCCAACGGACTGGGAAAATGATCAATTCATTAATGTTCCTTGGAACAAAGACCTCAGAGGAAAAACCCAGTTTAGACTCTAAAACTCTCATCATTTGGGACATTGAACAAGCTGTTAGCGGAAGCTGACAGCTAATTTTTTCTATTAAAGACGGGGAGGAATGCTAAACCTGCTAAACTTGCTACTAAAATGGGTAAATCTAACTCCATCAGCATCAAAGTCAAGACAAGCCGTTCATCCCAATTTTACTGAACGAAGACACCCTAGATGAGTATCTCGACCTCGGTACTAACAGAATTGGTGCAGTTCCTGCCCAGTTTAAAGCCCCAAATTTATTTTAAATCCTCTTTAACGGCTCTATCTCATGCGATGGAGGATCAAGTTTTGGCGGGATCTGACCAACCTCTGGTAATTGCGACCTTTCAACAGGAACGATTTTATCGTCAAGAAGCTCACCGTTACCGCAGAATTTCTGAAATCACACCCCAAGTCTATGTGATGGCGGCTTCAGAAACAGCCTTTACAAACTCTTCTGACCATCATGAAACAGTGGCGTTTAACCCAGAAGATCAACTGCGTCAAGAATGGAATTTATTGGTTTTAGGACAATATTATTCAACCTGTTTAGTCTGTATTGAACGAGAAGATTTAGTTCAAAATTCCCAGATGCCAGAACAGTTATTAATGGATCAAGCTCGTCCCTTTGAAGGGATTTGGACATCAGATCGTCAAGTCTGTATTAAAGTTGCAGAATTGCTGTTTGAACGCATTTTACATTACCGCCCTGAATTAACAGAAAAGGTAGAACAAGGGTTTAGTAGTTTTGGGATTCGTTTAGGAACTCGAAAAGGCAAAAAAACAACAACTCGGAGCAAATCTAATTCGATTTCTCAAGATTGTTCTTCTCTTAATGATCCCTTTGCTTATCGTTTAGTGACTTATTTACAAGCGGGTCAACATAAACTGTTACGGGTCTATCGTTCCTTAGCCGCTAAAGAACGAAAGGAACGTTTAGTTAATTCGATTACCGCTACTATTCGGCAATCTTTGAATCCTCAAGAAGTGATCAAAGTGGCAACCCAAGAATTAGGGGAAGCAATGGGAGCTTGTCGTTGTTTAATTTATCGCTGCAAAGCAACAGATAATTCCGTTAAAATTTCAAATGAATATTTATGTAATAATATGATTTCTCTGATAGGAAAAACCTGGATTTTGCGAGAAAATCCTTTATTTCAAGAAGTTGTTAAAGGGCAAGAACGAATTTATATTAATGACATCAATAAAAATAATTTTACCAAAATCAATCAAGCTAATGAAGCTGCCGAAAAAACGCTATTAGTTTTAACAAAGTCCGAAGAAGCTTTAACAAAGATTGCTCAAAAATGGCAAATTAAAGGCTGGTTAATGATTCCAATTTTATACCAGGGTCAACTTTTAGGCATGGTGGAACTGCACCAATGTAATTGTAATCGTTCTTTATGGCAAGAAGATGATTTATCGATGGTAGATGCGATCGCAACGCAATTAGGAGCCGCGATTATTCAAGCAGAAACCTACGCCAATTTAGAAGACTTAAATCAACAATTAGAAGCTTTAGAACGCACCCGCAGCAATTTAATTGCCATTACCGGACATGAATTAAGAACACCTTTATCGACGATTTTAGTGTGTTTAGAAACCTTAAATCAAGAGCCGGATATGCCTGTGGAAATGCGAAAAGTGATGTTAGATACAGCTTTAGAGGATGCTGAACGCTTAAGAAAGTTAGTTCAAGATTTCTTAAAATTATCCCATTTAGAAAGCGGTCGAGTGGATTGGAATCCTGAATCATTACGATTGAAAGAATGTATTGATTTAGCCATTAGCGGCATTCGTACCCATCATGTAGCCCATGAAGTCCCAAGAATTGAAACCCAAGTTCCCTCAGATTTACCTTTAGTTCAAGCCGATGGCGAATGGTTAGTAGAATTACTGTCTAAACTATTAGATAATGCCTGTAAATTTACAAATCCTGATGGGAAAGTCACGATTAGTGCTCAATGTAATAGCGATCAAATGGTCGAAGTCACAATTTCCGACACGGGACGGGGAATCGAACCGAATCGACTAGACGCGGTATTTGAGCGTTTTTATCAAGAAGAAGGTTCTCTACGTCGTAGTGTGGGTGGAACAGGCTTAGGATTAGCGATCGGCAAACAAATTGTTAATGGTTGGGGAGGGGAAATTTGGGCAGATTCCCCTGGGAAAAATCAAGGAAGTCAGTTCCATTTCACCATTCCTTATATTGAAAACAATGATTGATAGCCATTCATTTAACACAATCGAATCACTCTGAGTCCTGAAGGACTCGCTACAATAGTGACCCCAAAAAATGGGTACAAGCCCCGTCCTTATAGGGCGGCTTTTTTATGTTAGACTATTTGGCTTAGAGGTTCCACGTCAAATGATGATTTTGGAGTTCAAGGCACAAGGGAAAACAACTCAATACGCAGCGGTTGAGTCTATGAATGAAGAATCCCCTCGCCTTTAGGTAGGGGAGTGTCAATCAGTGTGATAAAACATGAGATCCTAGAAAGAGTCAACGATGGTCAATTGAGTTAAAATCCTATGGCAAATCAAGCAACAGTTGTAATTACGGGAGCGTCTTCGGGCGTTGGTTTGCAAGCCGCTAGAGCCTTAGCCCAAAAGGGTTGGTATGTGGTTATGGCGTGTCGGGATTTAGCTAAAGCTGAACAGGCTGCTCAATCTCTGGGAATGTCCCCCGACAGCTATAAAATTCTTCCCATAGATTTAGGATCTTTAGCCAGTGTAAAACAGTTTGTTGCGGATTTCCGGTCTTTGGGTCGTTCCCTGGATGCGTTAGTCTGCAATGCGGCGATTTATATGCCTTTAATTAAAGAGCCTTTATGGAGTCCAGAGGGGTATGAATTAACCGTAGCCACCAACCATTTAGGACATTTCTACCTCTGCAATGTCATGTTAGAGGACATGAAACGCTCTTCCTATCCTGATCGCAGAATGGTGATTTTAGGAACTGTTACCCACAACCCTGATGAGTTAGGAGGGAAAATTCCTCCCCGCCCCGATTTAGGAAATCTTGAAGGGTTTGAACAAGGTTTCAAAGATCCGATCACAATGATTGATGGTAAAAAATTTGAACCTGTTAAAGCTTATAAAGATAGTAAGGTTTGTAATGTTTTAACGATGCGAGAATTACATCGCCGTTATCATGAGTCTACCGGAATTACGTTTACTTCTTTGTATCCGGGTTGTGTAGCAACAACGGCTTTATTCCGCAACCATTATCCCCTATTTCAGAAGATTTTCCCCATCTTTCAAAAATACATTACTGGGGGATTTGTTACCGAAGAATTATCGGGCGATCGCGTAGCCATGGTTGTCGCTGATCCTGAATATAAACAGTCGGGAGTCTATTGGAGTTGGGGAAATCGACAAAAGAAAGATCGCAAATCTTTTGTGCAGAAAGTCTCTCCCCAAGCCAGTGATGATCAAAAAGCTCAAAAAATGTGGGATTTAAGCGCTAAATTAGTGGGATTAGCGTATTAAAACCTGAGTTGGATTGTTAGCTGTTCTTAGTAGATAGTTAACAATCCGCTTAGTTGAGAAATATCTAATAGAGGTTATGTTCAGTCAACAACAAACTTCTCAGAATATAGATTTGTGGCAATTAGTTGTCACTAGAGAATGGGATTATATCCAAAGCCGTCAAGCCTTTCTGAACAGTTGTACAGACAGAGTAGAAATGCTGCAAAAAGCATTACAAAATCCTAGAGAAAGAGGGACTGCATTGCGATTGCTTTTTTACCTTACTTTACCAGAACGTCAGCATTTATTCAATGATTTGGTGGCTTTAGCTAGTGTTTCTCATTCGGATATTGAACTCTGCCGAGAAGTTATTCTTTCTCTACCGAAAAGTTGGTTGTTAAACAATATTGAAAATGGTGCTGAAGAGGTGTTAGCTGATGGTGCGGATGAAGAATATAGACGGTTGTTAGAACTGTATATTAATATTGACGATCACCTCACTGAAAGGCTAGTTAAACGAGCTTTAAAGCATGAAGATGCAGATATTAGGGAAGCAGGAGAGGATTTCCAAAAATATCTAAAGCTAAAAAGGTTTAACAGATCAATTAAAAATAACACCTAAAAAAATTAACGTTCTAAAGTTCTGTTTTTAACATTAATTTTGCTCCATAATTCTTCTTTAATTCGATTCAAAATAGAAGTTTCATCTAAGGTTTCTAAAATATGTTGAACAACAGCTTTCGGCCCTTCTTCTCCCCAGGATGCACCATTAGCTAAATAAGCTTTTGTTACCTGTCCAATGGCATAACAAGAGACTCCTGCGATCGCAGCTTGGGGAATGGCGACGGATAAATAGGGAACTAAGGATAATCCCCCGGTTACGGGTGCGGTTAATCCCAATACACTTTTTAACGAACTTAAGCCAAAATTTGCTACCAATTCACTGGCTGTAATTCCTCCCATACTTAAGGCAATTTTTTGTAATAATTCAACTGCACCTTGTTGAGTCATGGAAATTCCATAGAGTTTAGATAAGGTTAAAATGAGAACCACATCAATCATCGCCCCACTTAATAAATCAATCATCATCAGGGGATTTAAGGCGATCGCAATGGATTTTGTCATCACTCCATTCCAAATCACTCGGTTAGCACTTTGTTCCCGAATTTCCATTTTTCGCTGCACTAATTTTTCATTCACATCTCCCGCATATAACATTGTATTTAAAGCGACTAAAGATTTCCCTTCCCGATCCAAAACCTCTAAAATTTTTAGCTTTAATTCTTCAATTTGAGGTTCTCCCCTCGTTAATTGAGCACTTAAACTTCCATCAGGACGACGAATCGCTTTCGCCACTAAAGGAGAAGCGGCTGCCATTACAATTTCATTAGGAGATAATAATTCTTTGACTCGTTCATCGCGAATTTTTTCATAAATTGCTTGTCGGTCAGCTTCTGGATATTGATCAATTTTATTAAACACTAATAATATCGGTTTTCCCGCTTCCCGCAATTGAGAAAGGGCATCATATTCAACTTGAGTAATATCTCCCGCAATCACAAATAATAATAAATCCGCTTGTTGTGCCACCTGACGAGCAATTTGTTCACGGGTTTCGCCATCAACTTCATCAATTCCTGGAGTATCAATCAGTTCAATTTGAGAAATCCGATAGGAAACCGCCGGAATGGGAGATGCAGAATTTTCAGTGACTTGCCATTCCTGCATTTGGGTGGTTTGAGTGACACCATGAATGGGGCCAGTAATAAACACCTCTTGACCTAATAAAGCGTTCAAAACCGAAGATTTCCCCCGTCCCACCATGCCAAAAACGGCAATTTGTACAGAGGTACGGTCTAATTTATCCATCATCCTCTGCAACCCCCCAATATCGGGTTCTAAACCCTCTCGTTCTGTGGGGGTTAAGTCCAGATGCTCAACAATCTCGCGTAAGGCATCTTGAGCGTGGCGTAAATTTAATTCCGCTTGCAGGTCAGTAAAACTCAGCAGCGTTGTATTCAGTTCATCATCCAGATTCATTTTTTGTTAGATAGCAGGGAACACCGAACAGGGAACACCGAACAGGTAGGAAAAAAATTCTCTGCGCGCGGTTTCAGCATCAGTTGATGCCCTAACGACCCAGGCGCGACTGTTATTGTCAATTACTCTTTCTATTTTGCCAAATTAATAACGGGTCTTACCATTGGCAAAACCCGTAATTGATGGAATTAAATTTCTGTTCTAATAAGAATTATTGCGATAGCCTCCCCGTGACTGTCGCTTACCGCCACCGCCTTCATTCTCTTCACGCGGTCTTGCTTTGTTGACTCGCAGATGACGCCCCATCCATTCTGCTCCATCGAGAGCCTCAATTGCAGTGTTTTCGTCTGCTTCATTCACCATTTCTACAAAGCCAAAACCACGAGATTTCCCAGTTTCTCTATCTTGAGGAACAGTGGCTCGTCTGACTTTACCGTATTCTTGAAAAACTTGCTCTAGGTCTCCAGAGGTAACCTCATAGGCTAAGTTACCGACATAAATCGACATGGAATAACTCCAACCTTAAACTCGGACAAAATTCAATTTCGGCAACATACCCGTCCCTACAGAAGCTTATCAAATTAAGATTTCTGTAACTTCAAACAATGTACATAACCGAATTTGATTAACGATCCATATTATAACATAGAATCGTCAATTGAGTTTAGTCGCGATCAATACAATTAGGGTTTTTAAAGCTTATTGGATGAACGATAAATCAACTCCTCCAAAGTTAGCACTTAAGGCAACATTCAAATTTTCTAAGACTTTTACTAACCAGAGCACTCCATCTTGGGAACAAGACTCGTAATGATTAAATAAAATAGCAAACCGTTTTTCCAGGTAAGGTTTGACTTTTCGACAGATTAATACAATTTTGAGTAATAACCCAACGGTCATGGTAGGCCCGACATTAGCAATCAAATCAATAAAGACAAAATGATTGGGTTTCTGTGGACTCTCAACCACTAGAAAATTTAACATTTGGTTACAAGTTCGCAGCAAGAGAAACTCACTAAATTTTTCGTCATCACTGTGGGGAATGGTATTTTGTAATAATTTATATAATTTGTCGTTAAACTGGTTACGGATGTAGGATGAATCAATTGATGTTGGCGTGATATATTCATACAAACTCTCTTTAAAAGAGCGAAAAGATTGATTGGGTTGAGTTTGAGCAATAAAGTTTTGAGCTAAATCTCGATAGCTTTGTGATCCTTCTACTTTTCCAACAAATTGTTTGAGGGCTACAAACAGTTCTCGATTATTTAAAAGAGTGGGGTTAGGAATGGGGGAAGCAAATTTTTTAGCTTCTTCTACAGAAGTTCGACGGGCGATAGTGGCGAGTCGAATTTGATGGGCGGCATATTGAGATAAATCGAGTTCAAATTTGCGTTGTTTTTGCGCTTGAATTTGTTGAATCATCTGTTGATGTTCATAAGAACTATCCTCACTTAATAAACAATGTTTATAAAGATAGGGATAGCGAGGAATTAATATTCTTAAAGGTTCGGAAGATTGAGCTTTATAATCTAATTCAGTTGGCTGATTAATAACGGCTGCAAAGCGTTTTAAAGCTAAATATTGATCACTTTTTGTAAATTCATAGACTAAATCTCCCAATTGACGAACTGTTTTAGAGTAGGAGTAAACTTTACGGATTTTGGGAATCGAGTCATCAAAAAGTTGAATTAATTTATTAATCGCGGCTTTGCGTTGAGGAGACGTATGCCAACGATTAATTAAAATATAACAACAGCGATTCAGAATATGATTAAAATCTTGAGCTTCTAATTTAGAGATGACTAATTTATTTAAGGCTCTGGAGATTTCTACATCAGGATACCCCGATCCTTCAATAAATAATAAATTAAGTCGCTCTATCAGTTGATACGGCTCATCTATTTCGACCCGACTGAGTAAGTGATCATAAATCGTCTGTTCCTCTAGGGCCGTAGCTCGATGTAAAGAATTAACTAAATTGTTGTTCATTTTTGATTACCCATCTGCTCAATTTGAGTTGTCTTGTCTGGTGAAATCCCTTCATATTCTTCAGTGGCTATCTTGACTTCATTCTAGGGATTTTAATTCCCTCGATTTTTGCGGTAACAATGCCTCTTAAGATTAGGGATAACTCCTATTGGGAAGAATGACCAGAAAAATGTTTATCCGTTGTCTGAATTCCCATCCCTCATGGACAGATCTGAAAGTTAACGCCTAAACTTAAAAGTTAAAAAGACACAATAGAATTGTGGCACACGAACAAGAGAAAGTTCTAGTATTGAGTATAATAAAATTCACCGAGGCAAACTTTGAAACCAATAATTCCACTGAAAAGCCTACAGAAACGATGTGACTTCATTGATAAGATTCGACTTTGCAACTTTTTCGCCTTCAATCCTCCTCACGAAACAGAAGCAAGTTGATCTGAAAATCAAGCTGATTCAGTTTTTCATGGCTTTCAGTCTTAGAAGGACTTGAAGATTATGCACCCTGGAAAAATCTGTCCTCGATAACAGGCAATCCTGATAGCCCATTCAAAACTAATATCAACATTTTGTTCAAAAGTCTCTTAGCAAAGAAACCACTGCTTGGAGTTGTTTCGATTAAAAATAGACTTTTGTATTAGTCCGGTATTATGTCCAAATTAAGGCTGAAATCATACTCCATTTCGCTCAAAATGGCTATAAAATCAGTGATGTTTTATAATACCATAACAGGCTGACACTCTCTGCACAATTAGTACGGAGATTGTGGATTCTAAGAGTCCACTTAAAAGATAGGTTTGCCGTTCAGGCGAGAGAGGTTTCCCGTCGCTGCCTGTTCACCTCAGGGGAGAGATTACCCAGGGTAAGCCCTACCCGGAGCCTGCTCAAGTCAGGACGGGGCTTTAAACTCTTTTTTTGGGTAATCAATAATGATCAATCAATTTTATTTATAGAGTCAGAGAATGTCTAATCTCATCACTATCGGCCAGCTTGCTAAAATTGTAGCGATTAATGAACCCTTTAACTGTGATTTCCCTGATTCCACCCCCGTGATTGGGATCACAACTGATACCCGCAGTCTTCAACCCGGAGAAGTATTTTTGGCATTACAGGGGGAACAATTTAATGGCCATCATTTTGTAGAACAGGCCCTTAACCAAGGGGCGATCGCGGCAATTGTTACACCGGATTTTGCCGAAACTCACCCGAATTTACCGCTTTTAGCTGTTACCAATTCCTTAAAAGCGTATCAAGAGATTGGCCGATGGTGGCGAGAGCAATTCCAAATTCCGATCATCGGGGTGACAGGTTCGGTGGGGAAAACCACAACCAAAGAGTTAATTGCATCGGTATTAGGAACTCAAGGCAAAGTCTTAAAAACTCAAGCCAACTACAATAATGAAATTGGCGTTCCTAAAACCTTATTACAACTCACGGCTGATCATGAGTTTGCGGTGATTGAAATGGCCATGAGAGGAAAAGGACAAATTGCTGAATTAACCCAGATTGCACAACCGACCATTGGATTGATTACCAATGTAGGAACCGCTCATATTGGACTGTTAGGGTCAGAACAAGCCATTGCTGAGGCGAAATGTGAACTGTTAGCAGAAATGCCTAAAACCAGTGTGGCGATTTTAAATCAGGATCAACCCCGTTTGATGAATACCGCAGCAACGGTTTGGTCTGGAACCACAATTACCTATGGGTTGGAAGGGGGAGATCTGCGAGGAGAATTAATCGACTCCCAAACCCTACGAGTTGAGGGAGTGAATTTGCCTTTACCTTTACCGGGTATTCATAACGCCTCTAATTTTTTAGCAGCATTGGCTGTATTGAGGGGAATTTATGGTTGGGATATGTCCCCAGAAACCTTGTATGCACCGTTTCTGCAAGGGATCGCGGTTCAGTTACCCGATGGACGAGCAAAACGCTATGAATGGGGAGAAGATATTGTTATTTTAGATGAAACCTATAATGCGGGCTTGGAATCGATGTTGGCTGCATTACGGTTACTGGCGGATACACCGGGAAAACGCCATATTGCTGTGTTGGGAACGATGAAAGAGTTAGGAGAGCGATCGCTAGAATTCCATGAACAGGTGGGGCGCAAGGCACGGGAACTCAATTTAGATGGATTATTTATTTTAGCCGAATTTGAAGAAGCAAATGCTTTAGCAACCGGAGCCGGAGGTTTACCGTTGGTGGAAATTGTGGATTTGCAAGCGTCGGATGCTCACCCACAAATGGCACAACGGTTAAAAGAGTTTATCCAACCAGGTGATCGGATTTTATTTAAAGCGTCTCATTCGGTGCAACTGAATCGAGTTGTAGAATTGTTATAACAGGCAATAGGTAATCAGAATTAAAACAGTGCGATGCTACGCGATCGCATAAATTGAACATCTGTTCTGGAACGCCCTGAACTTAAGCTGAGATTCAGGAAAGATAGGAAAATATTAAGTTTTATTTGCCTAAGACAATAAAGGCTGAAACTTTTCCCTATAGTGGATTCAATCAAAGCTGGTCACTTCAAATGCAAGGGATAGGTGTAAAATAGCTCAAAAACCTTGTCTGAGTTTGCAAACTCATGACTTTACAAATCATCCGCTTTTAGATAGATGAATGAACCTAGAACCTTCAGTTAGGGTTAGTGAGAAGTTCTCTCATGGAGTCTAACCGTATGGTTGCCACAAACAATGCCAAGGTTATTAGTGATCTGGAGTACGATTTGTTGGCTGTTTTGAAAAACAAAACAGAAGCCATTGAAATTTATAAAACCTATATGCAAGATGCCCAAGAGATGGATTCTCAGCCTTGTGTTCAATTGTTTGAAAAGTTGCAACAAGAAGAAATGAGACAAGCTGAAGAAGTCCGCCACCATCTTCAGGAAGTGATGCAGAAGGGCAAAATGTAATCCATTAAGAACATTACCACTTTCTTAACAATTAATCATCAGTTATCCGTTATTAGTTATTACAAATTGTAGTGCATAAAATCTTAAAAATTTATATTCCATTCTTTAATGTTTGCTACAAAAACTGATCAGATGGCTAATAACTTCTTTTTTCCACCCCCTATACCCTATTTTCTTTTTCCTTCTGTTCCCTGTTCCCTGTTCCCTGTTCCCTTTTGTAGCATTCTGTTCGAGATTTCATATTAGTTTCTAAGGATTGACTTTGATTTGAGTTTTCGATGGTAATGGATATTATTTTTAACAGTAGATAAAGTTGCTTTTTGAGCTTTATAGGCTTGCCATTGAGTCAACAATTGATACAAAACAACAGTTAATAGTAATTCATAGGAAAGGGATACAAGATGACTGGGATGAAACCATCCTAGGGAATAATGAACCCCTGGAAACAAGAGAATTGGGGATTTAAAAAACTGATCTAAAAAGGGTAAAAACAATTTAATTCCTCGCCCTTCTGCAAAAAAATCTAAAATTAAATGGGAACTATAAAGAATTAAGGTAAATCGGAATAATTGTTGATAGGATATTTTCCAAATTTTACTGGCAACCCAACTGATAATTAAACTAAAACCCAGGGTAAAGATTAAACTATGGGAAATTCCTCGATGAAACTCTATTCCTGTTAAAATTTGGGGCATAAAATCAAAATCTGCACAGGTTGCTATAAAAACTGGATATAAAATATTCAGATCAAAACGGCGAAATGGATAGGATTTGGGGATGATATGGGAAGGTAAATATTTGCCGAGAAAATATCCAGCCGTTGCATGAAATAAAGGAGAGGGCATAATTGCTAATAGACGAATTGATCCTGATCACCATCATCTTGAAAATCCTAAAATTCCTTGATTTTGGAGATTAACCTAGACTAACTCTATTATGACAATTTTTTTTAAAGTTGCAACAAAACCCGGTTTCTGTATAAAAGCCTTGAGTTGACTGGATGAACAAAAGCTAGAAACCGGGTTTTTCCCATCTAAGCTAACACTAAATTAGGTGTTAATGGTGAACCACATTCCGAACAACATTTATGATTTGCTGGATTTAGCGTTCCGCAACTCGGACACCCTAACGCCTTACCATTGGTTTCTACAATTGCAGGTTTTAAACCCATCATATCATCATTACTGTGACCGGGAGCTACCATTGGGAAACAATCTTCATTCCGAGTTACCCGCACATCTAATAACATCGGGCCATCATAAGCCAACAATTCAGTAATGGCACCTTTTAACTCTTCCCGTCGAGAAATATTCAAAGAGCGAATATTATAAACATCGGCTAATTTTGCAAAATTGGGACTGCCTTTTTCTAAGTTTGTGGCTTCATAACGATCATCATAAAATAAATGTTGCCACTGTCGTACCATTCCCAACCAACCATTATTTAAAATAATCGCTTTCAGCCCAATATTATATTGAGCAATGGTTCCCAATTCCTGCATATTCATTTGGAAACTTCCATCCCCACTAATACAAATGACTTGTTCATGGGGTAAAGCCATTTTTGCACCCACCGCCGCCGGAATTCCATATCCCATTGTGCCTAAACCGCCACTAGAAATCCATCGACGCGGCCCCGTTTTCAGAAATTGAGCCGACCACATTTGATGTTGTCCGACATCCGTTGTATAGAAAGCATGGGGAGCTTGACGAGACACTTCTACAATCACTTCTTGGGGGGAAATGCCTTGTTCTGGGTGAGGGATTTCTAAGGGATATTCTAAGCGCAATTGGCTTAAATGTTGACACCAAGCTTGTGTTTTTTCGGGGTTAATACTATCGCCTAATTCATGAACATGACGCAACAAATCAATTAAAACTTGACGCACATCTCCAACAATGGGAACATCGGGTGTGCGGGTTTTTCCAACTTCTGCTGGATCAATATCAATATGAATCACTTTAGCATTTTTCGCAAAGTCATTGCCTTGACCCGCCACGCGGTCATCAAACCTTACTCCTAAAGCAATTAATAAATCACATTCTGTTACAGCAAAATTGGCATAAGCTGTGCCGTGCATTCCCAACATTCCTAAAGATAAAGGATGATTTTCATCAAAAGCGCCTTTTCCCATTAAAGTTGTTGTCACCGGAATTTGAAAGCGTTCAGCCAGTTCGTGAATTTCCGCATGGGCACTGCTAGTTATAGCACCTCCGCCTACATATAATATGGGTTTTTCTGCTTCTTGAATTAACTTTAACGCTTGATGAATTTGGCGAGGGTTTCCTTTAATAGTGGGTCGATATCCAATGAGTTTCACTTGACCGGGTTCAACGGGTTGATAATCAATTTTAGCAATACCAACATCCTTGGGAATATCAATTAAAATTGGCCCCGGTCGGCCACTATTTGCTAAATAAAAAGCTTCGGCTACAATGCGAGGAATATCAGCCGGATTTCGCACTAAATAAGAATGTTTAACAATGGGTAAGGTAATGCCATAAATATCAATTTCTTGAAACGCATCACTTCCTAAAGAACTGCGTGGGACTTGTCCGGTAATGGCGACCATCGGTACAGAGTCTAAGTAGGCCGTTGCTAACCCGGTGACGAGGTTGGTAGCTCCTGGGCCAGAGGTGGCTAAACAAACGCCGACTTTACCCGTTGCTCTGGCATAACCATCGGCGGCGTGGGCGGCACCTTGTTCGTGGCGCACCAGAATATGTTGTAAATCTCCCGCCTGTTCGGCTCGATAAATTTCATCATAAAGGGGTAAATTTGCCCCCCCTGGATAGCCAAAAATATGCTTAACGCCATGACGTTTAAGGCTATCAATTAAGGCAAAGGCTCCCGATACTTGTTGCTGAGTTTTCATCTTGTTCTCCTGAGATTCAAAAAATTTTGCTGAGAAATTCAATTTCTGGGCAAGAGGGTCATTTTAGGGCTGGCTATTGTTTAATTTGTCTTAATCTTAAAATAACAATTCAATTTCCGCTCTTGTCGAAATATTTTTGCATTTCCAGTTTAAATAGAGATGTTTCTATTTGTATATTAGAGCAACTTTATCCAATAAAAACTATATTTTTTATTAAGTTTCAGAAAATTAAAATATTCTAAAAAATGGGTTCTGTTCAGCACTATTTGATTATACTCAGTAGATCTCACCCAGAAACCCATTTTCTATCTCTTCAATGAATTAACTCACCGTAACAACGGATACAGATTGTTCCTGTTGTTGCAGTAGTAACCCATATTCTAGTCCTTCCACAACGGCTTGATAAGACGCATCAATAATATTAGTAGAAACCCCTACCGTTGTCCAACGTTGCTGACCGTTACTCGACTCGACTAAAACACGAGTTTTCGCGGATGTTCCTGAACCTCCATCAAGAATTCTAACTTTATAATCCCGCAATTGGAATTCAGCAATCATCGGATAAAAATTCATCAAGGCTTTTCTTAAAGCGGCATCTAAGGCTGACACCGGGCCATTTCCCTCGGCGGCTTCTAAAATATCTTGACCATTGATGGTAACTTTTACCGTTGCTAAAGCATGGCAAATTTCATCACTAGATTTATCACAATGGACTTGAAACCCTTTTAAGGTAAAAAAGGTTTTCCGTGTTCCTAATGCTTCTCGCATTAATAAATCAAAACTCGCTTCCGCCGCTTCAAATTGATAGCCTTGATTTTCTAAATCCTTTAATTGTTGTAAAATTTTGCGGCTGGTGGGATTATTTCGATCTAAATCAATACCAAAGGTTCTGGCTTTTGCTAAAACATTACTTAATCCCGCTTGATCTGAAACGACAATGCGCCGTTGATTTCCAATTGCTTCTGGGGGAAGATGTTCATAAGTTAAGGGATTTTTTTGTACCGCCGAAACATGAATTCCTCCCTTATGGGAAAAGGCAGATAATCCTACAAACGGCGCATGATCATCTGGGGCTAAATTGGCAACTTCACTGACAAATCGACTAACTTCAGTGAGTTTTTTAATAGCTTCATCTCCAATACAATTATAGCCTAATTTTAATTGTAAATTGGGAATTAAAGTACAAAGATTGGCATTTCCACAACGTTCGCCATAGCCATTAATAGTTCCCTGTACCATATTAACGCCTTCTAATACGGCTGCGATCGCATTCCCAACGGCCGTTCCTGAATCGTTATGAGTATGAATTCCAAATTGTAGAGGAAAAGGGGTTTCTAAGCCTTTGAGAGCTTGAATTACTTCTTGGACAATTTGAGTAATTTCATGGGGTAATGTCCCACCATTCGTATCACAAAAAACCAACCATTCAGCCCCAGCTTTTGCTGCCGTTTTCAAGGTTTCTAGGGCATAATTTGGATTAGCTTTATACCCATCAAACCAATGTTCTGCATCATAAATTACCCGTCTTCCTTGACTGCGAAAAAATTTAATGGTATCCTCAATCATGGCNTCCCCGCTTGTCCCCGCACTCTTCCCTCATACCCCGCCCCCCTGTTCTTGGCTTTTTCAACTTTTTGTTACAATGCTCTTCCCAAAATGCCCAAATTAGTTGACATTGGTGAACGATTATCTCAATTTGTCAGCACCCCGCTCTAAAGAGACGGGGCTATGCGCGGAGCGCAGGCTTCGCCAACATGCCTCTAACTTTGGATAGCTGACCAGCTATAGTCTTAATTGACTACGTTATCGGCAAGTGTTAAAGACCCACCAATGGATGCGAAGCTAGTCCGTTGCTCTGGAACTTAAAAGTTAAACAGTTTTACGAGGGGTAAGACAGTGCTTTTGAGATAGTTACCGACCGATAACATTGGCGAAGCTAACATTACCCTAGTAATAGGAGTGGGAGAAATCCCAAAAAAACCGGGAATCGGCAAATCAAACAATTTGTGTCGGTTCCCAATCCAATATTCACGGGGAATTTATCCCCTGAGTCGTGTTTCCTCTGTTGTCTAAAGAGGCGCTCGTTTACACACTCCCATCCTACTTTTATGAAGGAGCTATTCAAAAA
Source organism: Planktothrix tepida PCC 9214 (assembly GCF_900009145.1). NCBI lineage: Bacteria > Bacillati > Cyanobacteriota > Cyanophyceae > Oscillatoriales > Microcoleaceae > Planktothrix > Planktothrix tepida. The sequence goes on along the minus strand of NZ_LN889802.1, from coordinate 710,508 downwards.
TGACAGATACTCAGGTGTTTATTGCCCTAGTTATTGCCTTGATTCCTGGAATTTTAGCCTTCCGTTTGGCTACAGAACTGTATAAATAGAAATTTGGAACTTACTGGTGAGAATTCACTGGTAACGGGTCACTTCCTCAAGCTGTCTCGACAGAAAATGTTAAGAGTGCAGACAATGACTATCCGAATGGGATAGAGTATTGTGTGTTAACTCGGTCAAACTGTCGAGACGGTTTTTTTATGGGAATCCGAATTCGATGTTATAGCAGGGAACAGGGAACAGGGAATAGGGAACAGGCAGGAAAAGAGTTTTCTGCGAACAGTTTTAGCATCAGTCTATGTCCTAACTGCCTTGGCGACTGCTGTAATTTTTAAGTTGTTTTCGGGAAACCTAAAATTTACTCCGACCGTTGCTGATCTCAATTGTTACCCGAATCAAAAGATCATGTCTGCGACTCGACCTATTCCCCAAACGATTCCATCTGCTTCTCCCTTTCGTCGTCCCCGTACCCGTCGAATTTCTCAGCAACGACGCACCCAGCAGAACCGACGCCTATTGACGGTGGAAACAACAGTTAAGTTAGGGGTAAATTTAATTTTATCGGCTTTTTCTATATCAGCCTTAATTCAGATGTTACCCCACCATCGTTCAGTCTCGGAAAAAGTTCAGGATATTCGGGCTGAGGTGAAAATGACCGAAGAACGAGTAGCCAAAGAAAGGGAAGAATTCAGTCGCTATTTTGATCCCCAGCAAACTCAAAGTATTATGCAGGAACAAGGCAACCGAATTGATCCGAGTCAAAAGCCGATTATTTGGATAGAACCCAGCCCCAAAGAAGCCGCAGAAGTGCCGGATGATTCTGCAACAACCTATGCAGGTTTAGAATAAAAATTACGGGTATAAATTAAGGAATTTGACGCAAATCTAAGGTTAAGGGATATTCAGGATTAAGATGTAAAGGCGGAATTTTCATCAATCCTGATGTATGCCCCATTTCCATAAATCGTTCTAACATTCGGCCTTCAGCTTCTCGATGATTAACGGGAAATTGTTGATAGATTTTCCCGTCGGGAGGGTTAACAAAATAAGTACAGCCCCCAATAGAACGCTCTGCCCAAGTATCAACAATATCAAAAATTAAAGGATTATGGGGCTCAAGATCGGGATGTAAAATTGAGGCATATCGTCGCGCCCGAAATCGCACCGCCCCCACATATTCCCCTAGATTTCCAGTAGATTTTAACGGAATGGGACGACCTTGACAAGTGACAATATATCGAGCCGAATAACTGTCAAAATTTGGGGAATTTCCTAACGCATTCGTTAATTTAACTTGCAATCTTTCCATGGAAGAATCCACATAACGGGCTGTATTTCCCGATGCAGTTTCTTCCCCTAAAACGTGCCAAGGTTCAATGGCATGACGCAGTTCTAGTTCAATTCCTTCTTTAATAATTTCTCCATAACGGGGAAACCGAAATTCAAAAAATGGGGCAAACCAATCAAAATCAAAATCATAACCAATAATTTGTAAATCCCTTAAAATCGCTTTTAAATCTTCTCCTAAATAATACGGTAACATAAATCGATCATGTAGAGTAGTTCCCAAACGAATTAATGGATAATGATAGGGTTTTTCCCAAAACCAACTCACTAACGCCCGAATTAATAACAATTGTAATAAGCTCATTTGGGGGTGAGGAGGCATCGCAAAGGCTCGAAATTCTAATAATCCCAATTGATTTCTATGATTTTCAATGGGGTACAATTTGTCAATACAAAAAGCAGAACGGTGAGTATTACCCGTAATATCAATTAATAAATTCCTTAATAATCTATCGACTAATTCAGGAGAAATATTTGCATTATAATTTAATTTTTGGAACGCGATTTCTAAATCATATAAACTCTCATGTCTGGCTTCATCTACCCTGGGTGATTGACTGGTTGGCCCAACAAATAAATCAGCGAATAAAAATGTTAAACAAGGGTGATTTTGCCAATAAGTAATTAAACTTCTTAATAAATCAGGACGGCGTAATAATGGACTATCATAAACCGTTTTTCCACCAATGGTAACATGGGCACCACCCCCCGTTGGAATCCGTCGTCCATCTAAGAGATATTTTTCCGTTCCTAAACGGCATAATCTCGCTTCTTCATATAACGTTGTGGTAATTTCAACTAATTCTTTCCAATTAGAAGCGGGATGAATATTAACTTCAATCACGCCGGGGTCTGGAGTAATTTGAAACCCAATAATCCCGCTATTCGCTGGGGGTGTATATCCTTCTAAAATAACGGGATATTGAACCTGGGCGGCTGTATTTTCAATCGTGGCGACTAAATCTACAAAACTTCGCGCCGAGCTTACAGGAGGTAAAAAAACGTGAATTTTTCCCTGTCTTGCTTCTACACTTAAAGCTACTCGAATAGAATTAATGGGAGATTCTAAAGGTTCAGAACTGGGAACAATGGGGGGATGAGTTAAGGGGAGAACCGCTTCTTGTTCAAGTTCATCTGCGTGCCAATTTAAAGAGCTTAAAGGTAAACGAAACCCAATGGGAGAATTTCCGGTTAATAGTTCAATTTTATTGGAGTTAGGCAACCGCCAACGACAACTACTCCAGCGAATTGCGTTATTTTTAACGATTGATAAAATCGGTAAGGTATATCCAGCAATGGTATTAGAGTTAGGTTCATACGCCTGAATAATACACTCGGATTTTACGCCTAAATTTTTAACTAAAGCTTCAATAAACGTTAAAACATCTTGTTGAATATAACCATAATCTTGCTCCTCTTGGGCATAGAGTTCGGGATTTCGCCATAAGGGAATTCCATCTTTTCGCCAATAACACCCTAACGCCCAACGGGGTAGTGCTTCCCCCGGATACCATTTGCCTAATCCATAATGAAGTAATCCCCCCTTTTGAGTAAATTTATCTTGTAAACGGGTGAGCAATTTTCCAGCCAGTTGACGTTTTTCTTCTCCGAGTGCTGCAATTCGCCATTGGGGAGATTCAAAATCATCAATAGAAACAAAAGTCGGTTCTCCTCCCATAGTTAAACCCACATTTAAACGCTGTAAATCAGCTTCAACTTTTTCCCCTAAATCATGAATATTTTGCCATTGTTCTTCTGTATAAGGTTTTGTTACCCTAGGAATTTCATGATAACGAGAAACCGTGACAAAAAAGTCTAATTTTGACTCAGCAGGTTCAAAGGTTCCGTAAACGGGACGAGCTTCTAAGGGGTCAGCAACACAAACTAAGGGAATATGACCTTCTGCTACCATTAAACCCGATGTGGGGTCAAGTCCAAGCCAACCCGCACCAGGTAAATAAACCTCCGCCCAAGCGTGTAAATCAGCATTATCATTCGATGGCCCAGGTTGCCCATCCAGAGGGGGAATATCATTACTCAGTTGGATTAAATATCCCGAAACAAATCGCGCTGCTAATCCATAATGGCGTAAAATTTGTACGAATAACCAAGCTGTATCTCGACAGGAACCGATTTTTTTCTCCAGGGTTTCTTCACAGGTTTGAATTCCGGGTTCAAATCTAACTTTATATTCAATTATTTCCGCTAATTTTCGATTCAAATCTAGTAAAAAATCAAGGGTATAAACATTATTTTTATGATTAATTTTAACCCACTGAGTTAATAATTCTCCTGCTTCCCGAATTTCTAAAAAAGGAATTAATTCTTGAGCCAGACGAGGTTGATATTGAAAGGGATAGTTTGAAGCATCGGGTTCAATAAAAAAATTGAAGGGATTAATAGGCTGAATTTTAGCTATTAAATCCACTTCAATTTTTAAAGAATCAGTGCTTTGAGGAAAGTTAACTCTAGCCAAAAAATTTCCATCATGATCTTGTAACCATGTTAGTTGATGGTCAGAGGGGGCAATCTTGAGAGCATAACTCAAAATTGGTGTCCGGCAATGGGGAGAGGGGCGCAACCCAATCGTATGAGGCCCTAGAATCACAGAACGTTCAAACTGATAGCAAATCTGGTGGTTTAAACTAACTTTAATAGACATTTTCTTGACTGATGACTGATGGCTTATAACTGATGTCCACAACTGGAGCAAAATCGGTCTTCGGGTTTGACCGATGTTCCACATTGGCTGCAAAACTTCTGTTTATTGGGTGCAGATGCCCCCATTCGCAGTTCCATATTCCCCATTCGCATTTCCATCGGGTTCATGCTCATCTGCATATCTCCCATTTTTAGGTTCATGGGTTCTAGGGGTTTCATCGGTTCCATCGGACTCAGGGTCATCGGAGTCATCGGTTCCATCGAACTCATGGGTTTCAGGGGTTTCATCACTTCTATTCCTGGCATCGGGGACACAGGTAAACTGGTGACTTCATGCACAGGTAGTTGTTCAGAGTTGTTCATCGAGGGGGTTCCACTGATGACACTGACACTACTTCCTTGAATTTGTAAGGTTTTTTCCCCTTGCTCGGATAGGATTTTGAGCATCATACCATAAGGAGTTTGGAACACCTGGGGAGGTGAACTCCAAACTCCGGTCGCAAAACTGCTACTGGCTTGTTGCTGTTGTCCTGGACTACTACTAATCAAGGTGACAACGGTTTGCACACCCTGATTTTCTAAATAAACTCTTTGACCCGCCCCTAGTTCGCATACATACGCCATAGGAAGGCTCCTTTGTCAAGTTATTGTTCTACTGTGCATTGTAGGACTGTGTTTTGCAAAGGAGAAAGGTTCTTAACAATTGTATTAGAAATGACCCCAGCCAAAGGTTATTGATAGGTGTATTCTTCACCGCTACAAACTTTTTGTGCGGCATCTACAGATTCAGTGCCATCTTGAAAGATAGCTCGAAAGTCATAGTCACAATCTTCTCGGCCATCATTTATGTTGATAGTTATACTCTCGCCAGGGTTAAGAACATCAGCACCAAGAATATCATTTTCCCAATCTGATGTACTGGGAGGAGAGGCATAAAAGTGGGTCATCACTTTATCAGTTCCATTGATCAATTTAATCGTTACAGCCCCTGGTTGTGCCATCGCTTTTGAAGATATTAAGCTAATTCCGGGGCTAAATACGGCTGTTGCTAGTAACAAGATAGAAAGGGATTTATTTTTCCTCAATAGACTAATCATGACTGACTCCTCACCAAAAACTAGAATTGGTATAAAATTATATTTATCATGATGAATAGTTTTGTCAAGAGGGGGAATTTATTTCAAGAAAGTTTAAAATTAAAGACGATCCACTCCTTATCTACAAAGGCGATCACTCCTCCTGGAAACGGATCAGTTTGGCTGCAATTGGGGGCTGAAATTAAAGCTTTTAATTTTTCAATATGTTCAAAGTTAGGAGTTTTTGACATAACCTGTTGTAAAATTTTTCGACTGACTCGACGTTGTAAAGCTTCATGGGTTTGACGTAAGATCAATCGATTTATTTTTAAGGGTTTTTGACTTTCCTTTTCAAAGACTACAACCTGCTGAAAAAGGGTTTCTGTTAATGAGTCTAAATAGTCAACTTCTGCTCGTAATAATTCGGCTGTTTGGGCGAGATGGGATTCAACTTGAGGATTAAAATGAGTTTGTAAATACGGTAAAAGTTCTTGACGAATTCGGTTGCGCGCATAATGTAAATCTTCGTTGGTAGTATCAACCCAAATTTTTAAGTGATGTTCTTGACAAAACTGCCCGGTTTGTTCACGAGAAATCTCTAATAAGGGACGCACTAACTGAATAGAAGCCGTTAAATCTGGCTTAAGAATAGGAGATTCTAAGTGTAGAGAACGTTGCCAAGTTAAAGCTTGTAAACCATCGGAACCACTACCCCGGATTAAATTATAAAGTAAGGTTTCCGCGCGATCGCTTTTTGTATGACCTGTAACAATAACTGGATAATGATATTCTTCGGCAATTTCAGCCAAAACTTGATAACGCCATTGCCGAGCCGTTGCCTCACTATTAGGAATTTCCGTCGCCACCCTTCGATAAAACGGTAATTGCCAAGACTCGGCAAGGTGTGCGATATAGTCCCCATTAGCACCGGAGTCAGACCGCCAACGATGGTCACAGTAAACCACCCCTAATTCCCATCCCCACTTCGGTTGCAGGTCTAACAACAATTTCAGTAAACACACAGAATCTTGACCCCCCGATACCGCCACCAACAGCCGTTGAGACTGAGGTAACAGTTGACGATCTCGTAAAGTTTGGTGAAGTTGGCTGTGTAAAAAAGTCCAAATTAAAGAATTTGACATTAGTTTAAAAATTGACACTTCCTCGTCAAGCTGACGCTGTTCAAATTCTCTTTAGTCATAAAAGAAGGATAGAATCTTTAGCTTATTGATGAAATCGTTTATTTCATTTATTAGGCTCATTTTTTTTACCACTTTTGGGGGATGCCCGCTAACTTTACATTGATTATTATAACTCCTTGGGTATAGGTATATAGGGGAAGCTTATGCAATTAAATCAAGAATTGGAGTTAAATCAAACGAACCCTGTTGAGAGCATACTTTTTCAAACTTCATCCCCATTATCCGTTTCTAACAATAAAACGCATCTTAATATATTATTTCTGATTCCTCACCCTTTTTATGAAGATCGAGGCTCTCCCATTGCCGATGATATGCTTCTAAAAGTTTTATCAGAACGGGGAGACAAAATTGATGTTGTTGCCTATCCTGAAGGGCAAAATGTAACTTATAGTAATACAACCTTATATCGCACCACCAAATTTCCAGGATGTAGCAATGTTCGACCCGGGTTTTCTTGGAAAAAGTTAGTTTATGATGTTTTGATGCTATTTAAAGTTTTACAACTAACATTTCAGAAAAAATATGATTTAATTCATGCCATTGAAGAAACCGTTTTCATTGCCCTCCTGATTAAATTCCTCTTTAAAACCCCCTATATTTATGACATGGATTCTTCTGTAGCCCAACAGATGATCGAAAAATATCCAAAATTATCTCCCTTGAAATCAGTTTTCAATACCTTTGAAGGATTAGCCGTTAAACACGCACAAGCGGTTGTCCCAGTGTGTCAAGCTTTAGCAAATGATATTGCTGAGTATAAGCCACAAAAAGTCGTTCTGCTTCCCGATGTTTCTTTGTTGAAATCAAATCCCAATCAACTCACTGAAGATTTGAAACAGAATTTAAACATTAATCATCTACTGATGATGTATGTGGGGAATTTAGAAAGCTATCAAGGCATTGATTTATTGCTCGATAGCTTTGCGCTGACCCTTAAACAAACTCAAAAAGCAGATTTAGTCATTGTTGGGGGAGAACCAGAAGACGTTGAATTCTATCAACAAAAAGCTCAACAACTCGGTATTGATCATAACGTTCATTTCCTGGGTAAAAAACCTGCTAGCGAACTCGATATCTATCTTTCCCAAGCCGATATTTTAGTTTCTCCCCGCACCAAAGGGAAGAATACACCGATGAAAATTTATTCCTACCTCGATAGTGGAAAAGCCGTTTTAGCCACCGATTTATTTACCCATACTCAAGTTTTAAATCCTGAAGTTGCTCAACTCGCAATACCCGAACCTGAAGCATTTGCTCAAGGGATGGTGAATTTAATTACCAATGAAACCTTGAGAACAAAACTCGGTGAAGCAGGAAAAGCTTTAGTTCACGAAAAATATAGTTATAGTGCATTCCGTCAACAATCAAATCGCCTTTATAATGAATTGACACAGGAACTCTTGCCAAACTCCGTGTCAGTCGGATATAACCAGGAGTAACTTGTCACGGTTTCAGTTTCCTATCATTAGGTTATGAAAAGAAATTTAACAGCCTTGACCGAAAATAATTATGATCTTTTAATTATTGGAGGAGGCATTTATGGAGCGTGTATCGCTTGGGATGCCAGCTTGCGGGGGCTATCAGTTGCTTTAGTCGAAAAAGCAGATTTTGGAGGGGCGACTTCTGCTAATAGCTTAAAAATTATTCATGGTGGTTTGCGCTATTTGCAAAAAGCCGACTTTAAGCGAATGCGAGAATCAATAAAAGAACGCACCACATTAATGCGAATTGCACCGCATTTAATCCATCCTTTACCCGTTTTAGTACCTACCTACGGACACGGAACAAAGGGGAGAGAAGCACTGACTCTGGGAATGTTCATTAATGATATTATCAGTAGCGATCGCAATCAACTCAACGATCCCCAAAAACATATCCCCAATGGTCGAATTATTTCTCAAGCTGAATGTCAAGAATTGCTTCCTAATATTCCTGAAGCTGGACTAACTGGGGGAGCAATTTTTTGTGATGCTCAAGTTTACAATTCAGAACGTTTAACCCTATCGTTTCTCAAGTCTGCTGAACAACAAGGAGCAACTTTAGCTAACTATGTAGAAGTCACCGGATTTTTATTCACAGAAAATCGAGTAACTGGGGTTAAAGTTAAAGACGAATTAACCGCATCAGAACTAGAGATTCGCGCGAAAACCGTTGTTAATACCAGTGGCCCTTGGCTGAATCAAATTCTCAATTTTTTACCCCAAAAATCACCGCTACCGCCCCTGAATTTGGCAAAAGCGATGAATTTAATCACTCGGCCTTTATTTAATACCTATGCCGTTGGTCTTTCCGGTGCAAAATGTCAATTACCTAACGGTTCAGTTCAGAAAAGTCGTTTCTTTTTTATTGCCCCTTGGCGCGGTAAATCTATGATTGGAACCTGGTACAGTGTTTACGATCAAGATCCCAATCAGTTTAAAATTACAGAAGCAGAAATTCAAGAGTTTATTAGCGAAATTAATCAAGTCTATCCCGCCGCAAAATTACAGCGAGAAGACATTTCATTTGTGCATGGGGGACTGCTTCCTAGAATTGGAATTGATGCCAAAACAGGAGAACCCAAATTAGCAGATCAATATCAACTCCGAGATCATACTCAAGATGGATGTCCAGGATTAATTTCCGTGCTAGGTGTAAAATATACAACCGCTAGAGATGTGGCTCAAAAAGCTATTGATTTTGTGTTTAAAACTTGGGATCAATACCCCCCTGAATCTAAATCAGCGATTACACCAATTGACGGCGGAAAAATCGAAAGTTTTAATAATTTTTTACACCAAGCTATCTTAGAGGGAAAAACTCAAGGATTAACAGAAAGTCAAATTCATCGATTAGTTTATAACTATGGTTCTAGTTATCCTAATGTGTTAAACTATCTCAAGGATTCCCCAGATTCTCAAGGAATTCTGAATGAGACAGAATTGATTAAAGCAGAAGTGCTTCATGCCATTCATGAGGAAATGGCACAAAAATTAAGTGATGTTGTTTTTCGTCGGACAGAATTGGGAAGTGCAGGAGATATCTCTCAGGAAACCCTTAATATTTGTGCTAAAACAATGGGTGAAGCTTTGGGATGGAGTCAAACCCGAATTGAGGAGGAACTCAAAGATATTAATTTGAGTAATGGAATACAATCTTTAGCGATCACTTAATATTTTTCTAAAGTATAAACGATAGCCAAGAAAAAAATGAACCTTCTTAAAACTCAAGCTTTTACCCAAAATAGTCAGAAGATATGGATTGATGCTCATGTTCATATCCATGACTGTTTTCCCCTCGATCAACTGCTGAACTCAGCTTTAAAAAACTTTCAACAGGTTTCCCAAATAGAATCCCCAACTTCTCTACTTTTTTTAACAGAAATTCAAGGAATAAATCAGTTTAAAAAGCTTCTAATTTATGCAGAATCTCAACCCAATAATATTGCAGGATGGACATTTCATAAAACTCAAGAGATCTTTTCAATAGAAGCTAAAAATCAACAAAATCAAAGTATTTTTATTATTGCAGGTCGCCAAATCGTGACCGCCGAAAAATTAGAAGTTCTGGCTTTAATTACAGACAAAACCGTTGAGGATGGTTTACCCATAGAAACAACTTTAACTGAAATTCAAGACAGAGGAGGAATTCCAGTTCTGCCTTGGGGTGTTGGAAAATGGATCGGGAAACGAGGAAAATTACTGAATCATTTATTAAATTCTGATCAAATTCCCTTACTATTTTTAGGAGATAATTCTGGTCGTCCTGTCTTCTGGTTACGACCTCCCTATTTTAAACTAGCCGAACAGAAAGGATGGCAAGTTTTACCCGGAACTGATCCCTTATCCTTAGCAACACAAGCATCTCGACCCGGAAGTTTTGGCTTTAATATCGAGGGAGAATTTAACCCCAAAAAACCCGGAAATAGCATCAAGCAAATTTTACTTAATTCTCAGACAAAAATTCAACCCTATGGCCGTTTAGAAAATCCTGTACGGTTTATTCAAAATCAGTTAGCAATTCGTTCTCATTCATCAGCAAAAATGCCACCCCAAGAACAAACTATCGTTTCAACAAATGGCTTTCCTGAAACTGCCGATATTGAAACCTCCTCAGACGGCTACGCCTCACGTTTTGCGGGAGAATTGGGACAATGGTTACTGAAAGTTCAAGAAGAAGCTACCTTAAAACTGTTAGCAGCCTATCCCCAAGCAACGGTATTAGATGTGGGAGGCGGACACGGACAAATAACAAAACCCCTGATTGAAAATGGTTATCAAGTCACGGTTTTAGGAAGCGATGAAATCTGTAAAAACCGCATTCAAACCCTCATTGATGCCAATTTATGTTCCTTCAAAGTGGGTAATGTTCTGGACTTACCCTATCCTGATAATGCCTTTGATGTGGTGATTAGTTATCGATTTTTAGCTCATGTTACCCAGTGGCAAAAATTTCTTAGTGAACTTAGCCGCGTTGCTAAAAAAGCCGTCATTATTGACTATCCCACCCTACGGAGTGTTAATTCCATTGCCCCCTATTTATTTAAATTTAAAAAAGGTTTAGAAGGCAATACTCGAACCTATATTACCTATGATGAATCAGAATTGGTAGACTTTTTTAAATCCTTGGGATTAAAACAAACGGAACGTTATCCCCAATTTTTTATCCCGATGGTGCTGCATCGTGCGTTAAAATCACCTACAGTCTCATCTGTTTTAGAACAGCCCTTTCGAGTGTCTGGGTTAACTTATCTTTTAGGTTCACCCGTCATTGCTAAATTTATCAAAAGTTGAATTTTTGATTGTCCTATAGGGGAAAAATAATGGAAGAGTCTAGCTATAAACTACCACCTGGTTCTCGCGTTTTAGTCACTGGGGGAACTGGATTTACAGGTTCAGTATTGTTACGAAAATTAGTCAATCAAGGAGTGAGTGTTGTGGCAATTGCCCGCCCTACTTCCAACCTCAAACCCTTCGAGGGAATGCCCATTGAATGGTTACAGGGTGACGTTTTTGATCCTGACTTGGTTAATCAAGCCATCCAAAATGTTAATTATATTTTTCACATGGTTACACCCTTTCGGGAAGCCAAATCTCCTGATCAGGGATATTATAATGTTCATGTTCTGAGTACCCAACTGTTAGCAAAAGCAGCGTTAAAACAACCAGATTTTAAGCGCTTTGTTCATGTTTCTACGATTGGAGTTCATGGTCATATTGAAAATCCCCCAGGAGATGAAAATGCCCCTTTCGATCCAGGGGATATTTATCAGCAAAGCAAATTAGAAGGAGAAATTTGGATTAAAGAATTTGGTCAAACTGAAGGATTACCCGTCACCGTTGTTCGACCTGCTGGAATTTATGGCCCCGGAGAGAGACGACTCTTAAAAATCTATAAATGGGTTGCTAAAAAGTGGGTTCCTGTGATTGGAAATGCTCAGAATTTACTGCATTTTATTCATGTTGATGATTTAACAGACTTCTTTATTTTAACCGCCCTACATCCCCGTGCCGTTGGAGAAGTCTTTATTTGTGGTAGTCCCCAAGCCATGACCTTCCAAAATATGGTTAATTTAATTGGGGATTATTATGGCGTTTCTCCTAAATTTATTAAATTTCCAGCCGCTCCAGTTTTTGCCATTGGAGATCTATTTGAGATGATTTTCCGACCCTTGGGAATTGAACCTCCCATCTATCAGCGACGGCTGGCTTTTTATACCAAAGATCGCTCCTTTAATACGTCTAAAATGAAAAATCTATTAGACTTTGTACCTCGTCATTCAGACGAAGAAGGATTAAAAGAACTGGCTCAATGGTATCTCGACCAAGGTTGGATTACCCTCAAAAATACTTAAACCTATTCTTGAACAATAAATTATGGTCGCCCCTGAAGAAAAACAAAAAATTAATAAAGTTCCCCTTTCGGAACAACTCAATCAAAGTCAATCCTCGGCTTTAAAACGCTATCAAGAAAAGGCCGTTGGCACAACAAAGTTTTTGCCGTTTCTGACCTATGAACTTGCCTTATTACTGGGCAGTAACCTCCCCGGCAGTCTCGGTTATATCACCCGTAAACTGCTTTATCATTCTCTGTTTAAACAGGCTGGAAAAAGCTTGATTTTAGGGCAAGGCGTTGTGTTACGTCATCCCAACAAAATAACACTCGGAAATCGGGTTGCCATTGATGATTATGTGCTCTTAGATGCCAGTGGTTCAGGGAATGAGGGAATAACTCTAGGAGATGATGTGATTATTTCCCGAAATTGTGTGATTCAAGGCAAAACGGGGGGAGTTACCATCGGAAATAAAACCGATATTGGATGCAATACTGTGATTACATCAGGGGCTGGAATTATGATAGGTCGTTCCGTTTTAATTGCAGCTAATTGTTATATTGGTGGCGGACGCTATATTACAGACCGTTTGGATATTCCGATGATCGAACAAGGAGTTTATACTAAAGGTGCGGTGGCGATTGAGGATGATGTTTGGTTAGGGGCAGGTTCAACGGTTTTAGATGGGGTAAAAATTGGCAAAGGTTGTATTGTCGGGGCGGGTGCAGTGGTTACAAAAGATTTACCAGAATATGCGATCGCCACTGGAGTTCCCGCTAAAATTATAAAAACCCGATAAGATCTAGGGCTGGTGATATTCAAGGGATTTTTAATCTCAACTATAATAGGAATCTGGTCTTACTATCTGGTTGAAATCGGCAGGCTTAAAGGTAGGAATACTCTTGCCTACCGACTTAGATAAAATCTTTAACGGTTTGCGACTGATAATTGATGGGCTGGCTAATACCTTATTCTGATTCCCCATTTCCCATTAAATCAAGGGGAATACAAAACGTCAAGCTAGATTGACACTTAACCGCAACAATTTTGTCAGAGATTATTTGAACAAATCGGCTCGATACATGATTAATTGGTGTATTGAACACCAGATTGGAACGGTAATTGTTGGCGTTAATCCCGGTATTAAACAAGAAATCAATATCGGAGCTAAAAACAATCAGAATTTTGTTCAAATTCCCTATTGGAGTTTGAGACAAAAACTCAAAAACTTGTGTGAACGATATGGATTGAAATATCAGGAACAGGAAGAATCTTACACCAGTAAGGCAAGTTTCTTGGATGGTGATCATATTCCCGTCTACAATCCTGACCCGTCCCAAAAATATCAATTTTCTGGAAAACGGGTTAAACGTGGATTGTATTGTTCTCAACAAGGACATTTGATTAATGCTGATTGTAATGGCGCTGCCAATATCGGAAAGAAAAGTAGCCACAATGGTTTTGCCGGAGTGGGTAGGGGTTGTTTGACTCAGCCTTTAAGAGTGAAAATCTCTTAAGAATCCCCGTCTCTTCAGAGCGGGGAGTGTCAATGGGCATTTATTGGGTCAGTGATGTTCCTAAAAATTGTTTGGGTTGCATGAGGAAGAGGATTGTAATTAAGCTGATCCCTATCAGTCCGATCCCAATAACAGGAGATAAACCCATCAACAAAAAAGAAGGACTCATAGTTAAAATCAAAGAGCAGATCACAATGATTGCCAGACGTGTTGTAGAGCGTTGATACCCCTCCCGAATCATAATAGTGAACCCGGCACTGCACAAAATAATCTCACTCATTAAGGTGGCAAAAGCGGCTCCTGCTGCGCCCCACTGAGGAATGAGGAGGGTATTGAGAAAAATGTTTATACTGGCTGTTAAAAATAGCATTCGGGGTAAAAAATGCTCCCGGCCCGTTGCTTGTAAAAAATTTTGAGTAAAAACACCAAACATACTCACACTCAAACTCGAAAGCAGAATTCTTAGAGAAGCAACAGAACCTGAATATTTCGCGCCATAAAGCACTTCTACTAAAGTTCCCTGCATAGAGATAGCAACTAAGAGAATGGGCAAAACTCCCACTAATAAAAGGCGTGTGGCTTTGTAGATTTGTTCTGGAACTCGGTGAGGTTCACTGACGTGATAACGAGCTAGGCGCGTAAAGATGACATAAAAAATCACACGCGGTAATGCAGAAAAAATTTCTAAAATCCGATAAGAGGCACTATAAAGTCCCGCTTGGTCATCGAAACCCATGCCTTTAATCATGACTAAATCAACCTGGTAGTAGAGAACCCAGAGAAGACCCGACATGGCAAAGGGATAAGCTATTTTCAGGGAGGCTAGACCTGTGTTGAAGTTCAAGCTAGACCAAAGATTGACCTTACGGTTGAGGAAGTAAAGCAGTCCTAAGATGTCTAAAAAACGGACAATTACGATTGTGCCAACGACAAATACTAAATTGTGAGTTAAAAACAGAACTGCTGTGGAAATGAGAACAACAGCAGAACGTTCGATGGCGACCGAAATACTTTCTGCTCTAAACCATCCCATCCCCTTGAGAGTTCCCCGCAGCGTCAATTTGGCAGCACGGGCTATTTCTGAGAAAACGGCTAAATAACAAACGATTAATCCATTCCCTTCATAACCTAAGACTAATGCTAAAGGCAGTAACAGCAAGAGGACGGGGATAGAAGTTAAACCCTCCAACAGTAGAAAACGAATGGTGTATTTAGGCCCTTCAACAGGATTCGCTGCGACTTCACGGTTAATCAGGGTGGGGAAACCAAATTGAATAAATAGGGAGAGAATCGCAGCCAGGGCGATCGCAGCCGCAAAAACTCCATATTCTGCTGGCCCCAGAACACGAGCGATCGCAATATAAAATACAAAGGTTAAAGCAAGAGTGGCTTCTCCTAAGAAAGCATAGAGGTAAGACCAATCTAAGCGGCGAAGTTGGTTCACAAAAAAATTTAATTGCATAAAAAGTTCACAACTTACTATAGCAACTCTTGGATTTGTAGACAAACCTCTAGCTTAATTAAATTCATGAAGCTTTTATTATAAAGTAATTTCTTCTCCCTGTTCTGTAAAAATGACATCATTAATTTGCCAGTCAGGATTACTGGTAATCGTTTGGCGTAAACTCCCAAATAACGCTAATTGTTCACAACTCGATAAAGAATTGAACGTCCGTTCAGCTGTTGTGGGAACCCGAAAATCAATCGTGACAATTTGTTGATTTTTATCAACATTTATGCGATAATTTAAGGGAAAATCAGAACTGCTTTGTTGTTCTAAAACCTCAGAAATCGCCGTTTCTAAGGCTTGTTCTTTGGGAACCGTAATTTGACGAGGAATTAACTCAGAACATTGATTATCGACCTGATAAATAGTCACTGGAACCGTGTTAGCTGGGGAAAGAGCTTGTTTTTGAGGTTCAGGTGGGGTTGAAGGAGAAATTGTGGCTTCAGGAGAGACTTGCGGTTGAGTTGGGGTGTCAACGGGAGGAGTACCACAACTGCTTAAGCTAAGAATAGTAACGCCAACGAGACAACGGGTCAAAAACTGTTGGATACGGTTCATGGTTCAAAGGAGATTCTGGAAGTAACTGTTACTTTATTATTCAAGTCTTCCGATTCCTATTCCGTTTTGAGCAATCACCCCGTATGATTAAACGTTGGATCAAAATCCTCATCATTTTGGATTGACAATGGCTACTGCTCCCTGGACTCGCCGTCATATTTTATCCCTAGCTGATTTTACGGCGACGGAATATAACACAATTTTGCAAACAGCAACAAGCTTTCAAGAAGTGTTAGGTCGTCGTACCAAAAAAGTTCCGGCTTTACAAGGTCAGGTGGTGGCAAATTTATTTTTTGAACCTTCAACTCGGACTCGGAATAGTTTTGAACTCGCGGCTAAACGACTCTCCGCAGATACATTAAATTTTGCGCCGGGAACCTCTTCTCTAACGAAAGGCGAAACAATTCTTGATACTGCTAAAACCTATTTAGCAATGGGAACGGATATGATGGTAATTCGTCATAAAGAAGCTGGAGTTCCCTTTGCGATCGCGGCTGAATTAGACCGTTTAAATGCTAAAGTTGCAGTGTTAAATGCCGGAGATGGTCAACACGAACATCCGTCTCAAGCGTTATTAGATTTATTCACAATTTGCCGAACTCTGGATTCTGATCAACCTAAAATTGAATTATTACAAGGTAAAAAAATAGCGATTGTGGGAGATATTTTACATTCTAGGGTAGCCCGTTCTAATATTTGGAGTTTAACCGCAACGGAAGCAGAATTACATTTAGCAGCACCTCCAACGTTATTACCCGAACTGTTTGCAGAATTTGGCAAAAATCGCCCCGGAAAATTATTTTTACATTGGAATTTAGAACCCGCTTTAGAAAATGCAGATTTTGTCATGACGTTACGGTTACAAAAGGAACGAATGACCGCCCATTTATTACCCAGTTTACGCGAATATCATCAATTATTTGGCATCACCCATGAACAGTTAAAATCCTGTAAACCGGATGTTAAAATATTGCATCCTGGGCCAGTTAATCGAGGGGTAGAATTAAGTTCAGAATTAATGGATGATCCAGAATTGAGTTTAATTTCTCAACAAGTGACCAGTGGAATAGCCGTGAGAATGGCACTGTTATATTTAATTGGAGGGGGGAAATTAAATTAAACTGAAGCTGGTAAATATTCCCTATTGTCGTGAACTTTCATAAGCCGATTCTATGATTTGTAATAACTCCAAAATGTCAAAGGGTTTAGAAATAAAATGGGTAATTCCCATAGATAAAGCCAGTTCTTTTAGATCACCGTAACCTGTGGCTAATACCACTGTTTGTTTAATTCCTGCTAATTGAAGTTGTTGATACACCTCTACCCCGGTTAATTCGGGCATTCTATTGTCTAAAATCAATAAATCGGGTTGCTCCTTAATTGTTATTTCTATCGCTTCTTTTCCATCCTGAGCTTCCTTGACCTCCCACCCTTCATCTGCCAGAATCAATGCCAACATTGTTCTACTATCAATATCATCATCGGCAATCACGACTTTCCGCGTTCTGGTATTCTGATTGTTCATTTCTAAGTCCTATTAATAGGTAGATAAAAAAACTGTAACTGGGGTGCTGATGCAGCAGGTTGAACAACTGAAATCGCCATAAAACTGACTTTAACTAACTCCAAATCCGAGGTTTTATTAACCACCAATTCTACTTTTCCACCCTTCCCTACCTGTTCAAAGGCTTGGAGAAAATAACGCAGTAGATGACGTAAAAGGCTTCTAGGATCACCCATAACTGTGATAGGCTCATCCCATTGGGTAACGATTTCTACCTGACGAATAGCCACTTCCGTCGAGAGAAGATCAATTAAATTGGAGATCTGATCAGTAAGTGAAACCGGCTGAACTCTGCCTATCTCAAAAGATGCAAGATTGCGCCAAATTTCGGCTCGACGACGAAATAGTTCAATTGAATCTTCAGCCTGTCTTACCAATTGCATCGCGTAGTCTAGGCGGTTAACCGCTACCATCCGCGATACCACTTCAAGTTTTAAACGGGCTGCATGATGGGCTTGAATGATATCCTGACGCAAATCTTCCAAGGGCTGATATTCATCAGGATTAGACTTTAATACACGACGAACATCTTTTTCTAAATTAGCGCTCAATAAGTCCGCTTCAACGCCGTGAGAGGCACAGAGCAATATCTCTTTGAGCCTTTGTCCAGCATCCTGACGACGCATAGAGATACTGAGCACACCAATAATTTCCTGTTTGTCATTCCGCAAAGGAATTCCTTGACAAGTGAATGGATGAAACCCCTCAATAAAATGCTCGGCGCTAATAATTTCTACATAATCGGCTTCTGCTAGGGGTGTACCAATTCCATTTGCACCTGCGACCGATTCGGATAACCAAGAACCTGGTTCTGGAAAAGCTTCTGTCCCGTGTACAGTCTGCTGGTCACCGACAACATCCAGTAACAAAGCTTGGTTATCACTCAACATCACAGCATGACGCTCTGTACCCGCCGCCTGTGACAGCATACGGATGTAAGGTTTAGCCAGTTGCATCAAATCACTATTTTTCGTGATTAGATGTTCGGTATCTGAACGGGATAGTTTTTCCGCTTGGAGCGCATAGGGGTTAGCGCCTTGCAAATGTGAACGCTCCCAAGCTCGATAAATTTTTGAGCGCAACATCCGAGACGGAATAGCTCCAGTGGATTTGTAGATGCGTCCGGCTTCTAAGACATCATGGTGGGAAGCTTTCATTTCTGTTAGTTCATCCTTTTGATTAAAGGTTAACTCACTTCCTGCACGACTCAATTACGGCTAACCTAGACGGTTTTCGTCTGCAACCATCATAAACCTAATCCTACTCATCTTTACCTATTGCCTATTATCCATTACTTTGTGATCCCATTAACGAACGGGAACAAAATCATAACCAAATCCTGAACGATTTCCCGGTTCAACCTTGACTAATTGTAAGGGTTGATTGCGATCGCCGGACGGTAAAAAACGAATTATTCCCGTTGCTCCTTCGGGCGTAAAATCTGAGGCGGAAAGTGTTTCTTGAACCCCGGTTCTAGTGGGATTTTTACTAATGGCAATCATTAACGCTTTGGCTGCATCATAAGCTGTTGCAGTCCGCCAGTTCACATCTCCTCCCCACAATTGATTTGCGGCTTGAGCAAATTCAGAATTAGGGTTGGCTAAAATATGCCAAGGAATGGCAATCACCATCCCCATTGTATCACTTCCCACCTTCAACGTTTCCGGTCGATATAAACTATCTCCCCCTAATAAAGGTAACTGTTTGCGATTACTTCGTACCACTTGTAAGGCTTGTTCAATGGTTGAAGAATCAGGGGTTAAAACAATAGCTTCTGCTCCTTGTTGACGGGCTTGTTCTAAAGCTTGAGTTGGATTCAAGTTGGGTTTAGCGATATCAAAAACCGTGACGACTTCGCCCCCATCCCCATTTAATGCGGTTGTAAATTCCGTTTGTAAAGAGTTACTATAATCATTAGCACTATTAAAAAAGACAACCGCTTTTTTTAAGTTTAATGTATTTAAAAGATATCGCGCTAAGGTACTTCCCGCAAAGCGATCGCTGGGAACGGTTCTAAAAATAAAGTCTCCTGCATTAGAAATAGCTGTGGAGGTACTGGTGGGAGAAATCAAGACTAATTTTCCCGCTTCATAAATGGGTGCTGCTGCTAAGGTGGCGTTACTCCCAAAATGACCAATTACCCCTAGAATTTCAGAATTATTGACTAATTTTTTAGCCACTTCTGAAGCCATTTCGGGGCTATTATCATCATTAACAATAATTATCTTGAATAAATTTCCGTTTAATCCCACTCCTTGGTTAACTTCTGTTTGAGCTTGAGCAACGCCTCTTAAAATTTCTTGGGCGGTATTGACTGAAGTTCCAATGGGAATTGAGACTGCTATCGTATAATAGGATTGATTATTTTGCAAAATTTGAGCATTATTTCTATAAATTAATGCTTCAGGATCATTTTTATTTTGTTGTAAAGCTGCATTAAACTGTTGAACAGCTTCCTGATATTGACCCGCAGCTAAAGCAGTCGTACCTCCTTGTTTGAGAGCTAAATCTCCTGATGGAATTAAAACTTTTTCTCCTTGACTGATGCGAGTTTCAATAGTTTGATTAGGAGCGGAAGTTGAGGGAGAGTTTCCAGAGGGGGATGGAGGGGAATTTTGATTGAGTAGGTAAGGAGAAGAAGACTTAAAAAATAAAAAATAACCTCCGCCTAATAATGCTCCTGTAATTACAAGGGCTAAGACAAAGATTAGAGATTCATTTTTTTGAGACATTGGATTTTAAAAGGGTATAATTTTTTGAAATTAAAGCTTATTTTATATTTTAACATCTTTAGGAATTTTTAACCCCTACAGAAAGCGAGGCTTAATAGATTTTAATAAATCCCAATTCTTCGATTAAATCTTGACCTTGAGAAGTTAACAAAAGTTGACTGTAGGCTTCTCCTGCTTGTTGATCTATAGGGTTATTCTGTTTAACAATAATAAATAAACGTCGGGTTAGAGGGTAGTCTCCTGTTCTAAAGACCACAGGATTAATTTGATTGCGTTGTTGAGGACAAGCTTCAGAAGGAATTAACGGGTCTTGATACGGTTGAACTAACGTATCAGGTGTTAAACCAATAGCGATAGGTTTAATAGTACATTGTGCGACCACTTCCGGCGCAGACGCATAATAAATTCCCCCCGGATGATTAGCAATTGCTCTTAAGGCTTCTGTAGTCGTCGGAATCAATTTTACGGATTTTCCTAATTTTTCTCCTCCTAATACATTGAGGATAAAAAAATCTGTTGTTCCCCCGGATTCTTGAGGACGAGAATAAGCAACAATCGGAATATTTTCGCCTCCGAGTTGATTCCAATTATCAACTTTACTCGTATAAATTTGCTTTAATTGATTAATCGTTAACCCTGGAATCTTTAAATTAGGATTAACAGCCACCACAATTCCATCAATAGCAATCGGAATTTCTGTTAAATTTAATCCCCGTTGTCTAGCTTGTTGATATTCTAATTCTAGTAATGGGCGGGAAGATTCAGCAAAAGTAATTTGATTTTCAATTAATAATTTAATTCCACTCCCTGAACCAGGAGATTGACTAGGGTTTTGGAAATATTTTAATTTAAATTGAGGAAAAACAGTTTGAATTTCTGAATTAATAACTTTACGCAGTGGTGCAAAAGTGGTACTTCCCCCATAAGTAAAAAGTCCGTTAGGAACATTAGGAACTTCAGCAAAGGTTTTAAAATGTGTTGCTGAAGATTGAACGGGTGGCGAGTTGGGGGTAGGGAAAGCAGAAGGAGAGGAATTAGAATTAAACAGGGTTGATAAACTCATATTGCGGCTAAACCACCACAGTCCCCCGCTTATTAATCCACCGCTAATCAGTAAGGCTAAGATTAAAGTTGTAGCATCATTTTTTTGAGCCATAAATTTAATGAATTTTCGGTATTAAGGAAAATTTTATCACTTTTGGGGTTCTCCTATACTTATGGTGATCAGTAAAGCTGATATAAAAAGGCAAGCTAGTAGCTTTTCACGCATCATCTCAAAATTTTTGAAGCCATAGCTTTGACGAATAATTAATTTGATTTCGATAATTAACCAACAACGTTAATCAGGAGAATCTATCTGAGCAGAACATAGAGCTAAGGCTAAAGTTGAACCAGAGGAGTTGACCCGCATCAAATTGATTACCTAATCAATATTATAGAAAATGTAGTAAATGCGACATTTAATTTGATAATCGACAAATCCAGAAAGCCCTGAAGGGCTGACTACATTTTATTAGGAAGGTAAGGTATAAATAACACCTAAATATTCTCGGTAACTGCAAATGCGATCGTCTTGAATATCAAAGACAATGGCGGCTTGATTTTGGTAGGGTTGACCCCACATTTCCCCATCTGAACTGACTTCAAAAATCACCGTTGTTTGATTATGGGTTATCCGTTGTAACGTTAACATTAAACTCTTTTTAAACACACATTCACTGGCATAATTTAAGAACTTGGCTAACGTTGTTTTTCCTTGATGTAAGCCTTTGTAGGAGCCCGCAGGAAAAGAAAAGGTACAATCTTCCATCACCATTTCTAAAAAAGGTTCCCACTGTCCAGTCGCTAAACCTTGCTGAAGTCGAGCAAACCCTTGTTGAGCAACGGCTAAGATTGAAGACGATCCAGATTCCATAAATCCTCCTTAATTTTTATAATTAGAACTATGTTCTTGTAAACGTTGAGCAAGATCGGGATTATAAATTCTGAGATAATTCCAGTAATTTTCAAACACCGATTTTACATAACCTTGGGTTTCAGGATAGGGGATTTTAACTACAAATTCATCAGGGTCTTGAAAACCAAATCGTTTCAGCCAATCTGAAACCGCACCTGGCCCAGCATTGTAACTGGCGACGGCTAACATCGAATTATTGTTATATTCACGATGGGTAAAATCCAGATAATAGGTTCCCAAATTAATATTATCATTGACGTTTTCTAAGGAATAATCCTTCAATTTAATTTGTTTAGCAACATCCGCCCCCGTTTCTGGCATCACCTGCATTAATCCCGTCGCGCCAACAACGGATTTAATTTGAGGCATAAATCGGGATTCTTGACGAATTAAAGCCGTTACTAAAACTGGATTTAATTGCCGTTCTTTTGACCAGTTGACAATGGTTTCTAAATAGGGAAAAGGATATAATGCTTCCCAATAAGCGGGTCTTTGTTTTAAGTCTAAATATTGTGATCGCTCTTGGGGATCATCTCGCCGATTTAAACTCGATAACATCCAAATTCCATCTAAATTATCCCCCACTCCCATTCGCATTAACCCATCGGTATATTGTTCAGAAACCGAAGGCTGCATAGGATTTTTAAACTCCGTTTGCCATAGTGTCCAAGCGTCTTGATTTTGTCCTAACGCATACAGTTCTTGTAAGGTTTTAGAACCCGCCGGAGGCACTTCTCGAATCTCAGGATGTTCAACATGGGGAGAGAGGGGTCGAACGGTGGTAAAATCTCCCACAGGCCATCCTAAATGAACCGCAGAACGCCAAGCATAATAAGAGGAAGGATAACGTACAATTAAATATTCATAAGCTTTTTTTGCCTCTTGAGAATTGCCGATTTTCTCTGCCCATTTCCCCACCCAAAATGTTGCTTCTGGGGCAAATTCACTATCGGGATTCTTCAACGAAACTTGTTTAGCCCAGTCGGATGCTACTTGTAAATTCCCGGCTTTTACTGCTTGTTGGGCGAGTTCCCAACGCAATTGGGCGGCGGCTTCAGATTCACTATATTGGCTGAGTAATTGTTGACGAGTTTCTGAAGCAGATTTTTCCGATCGCATTTGATCTAAGAGTTTAGATTTATCTAATAAAGCCTCGGCTGCATGGCGAGGAAATTGAGTAATCACTCGATCTAAATAAACTAAAGCTTCTTTTTGATCGGAAAGTCGGGATAATCTTAATAAACCAAATCCGGCATCTTCTCCTTGGGGATCAATCTCATTGGGAAAGGTATTGATTAATTGTTTATAAGCAATTCGAGAATCAGGAATTTTATCATCTAACCATAAGCCTCTGGCATAACGATAGAGATTTTTAGGGGTTTTTGGGGCTTTGGAATAGGCGATCGCGGCTTTCCCATAATCTTGTTTTTCCCAATAACCAAAAGCTATAATTTCCCATTGTTCCGGTGTGAGTTGATTGCCAAATTTTGCCTTTAATTGTTCTAAATAAGTTCCATAGTCTTTTAAATATAATCCATGTTGGGCAATTAATAATAATAAATCCGGTTGGTTCGGATTTTGTTTCAGGCGACTTTGAGCAATTTCTAGGGTGCGGGGATGACTGGGAAATTTTGCGATCGCTTGATCCCAATATTGAGGATTCGTTTTTCCCAAAGCAAATAACGCTTCTACGACAACAGGTTGATCACCATAATTCGCTAACAGTTCCTGCCAAGTTTTTTCAGCTTTTTCCGACTCTCCCATTTGTTCATAAGCTTGCGCCCGTTTAACTAAAATCTGACCCGCCAATAAAGGATAATCTTTTTCTAATCCTTCTAATAATTTGAGTGCCGTTTCCGGGTTTTCCTTTAAAGAATCGCTGGCTAATAAATATCGCGCCCGACTGGTTTCTAGGGAATCATTTTTAGTTTTGGCGATCGCTTCTAATTCGGGTTGACGTTGAGAAACAGGCAATAAAGCCAGTTTTAAAACTTCCGATTCAGGAATTTGTGAAACGGAAGCCGGACTTTGCTGGAATGATTTTTTCCACTCTTGAAATTGAGTGAGGGGGAAAAATACACCCACCAACAAAGCCCCAGACGCGATCGCTGGCAAAATCCAAACTTTCGAGATTCGTCGCTTAATCATGATGGATGTTTAAAAAGAACAGAGCGGAAAAATAGACAGAGCAATTCTGATTTTAACTTACTTGATTTCCCGATAGCAGGATTCTCGCTGTCTTCTCACTCGCTGACGAGGGGGGTTTCCCCACCCTGACAACTCCTGTTATAGTAGCGATTCGCTCCAGAGAATGGCAAAATTGAAAGGGTTTGGCTTTTATTCGCCATATTACCTGCACATCTAATACAGTTGTAGGGGTTCGGTTTTTAGGAGGTTGTGCCAATTCCATGAATATTCAAGAGATTTTTGCTAAGGGTGGGCCAGCAATGTGGCCTTTGCTGATTTTATCCATCTTATCGATGACTGTGGTTGTAGAACGCATTTGGTTTTGGATTACCACCCTCACCAAAGAAAAGCAAATCGTCAACCGAGTGATTGATTCGGCGCGGCGAGGACAATGGGGAAAAGCCCATCAAATTGCTAAACAATCCAGCAATCAACCCATGGGACGGTTTCTCTATGCACCCCTGCGGTTACAGTCTCCAGACCCGGAGTTATTTCGCTTGGCCTTAGAAGCCGCAGCCGATGAAGAATTAGCCTTCATGCGTCGGGGAGACAAAGTTTTTGAGGCGGTGATTGCCATGGCCCCACTATTGGGACTCTTGGGAACCGTATTAGGGTTAATTAACTCCTTGGGTTCAATTCGCTTAGGAGATATTGGCACTTCATCCGCTTCAGATGTGACCTTGGGAATTGCGGAAGCGTTAATTTCAACCGCAACAGGATTAATTGTTGCCATTTTGAGTTTGGCTTTTTATCGATTGTTTCAGGGTTTAATGTTTGGTCAAGCTAAAATCTTCCGCAAAGCGGGAAATGAATTAGAACTGCTGTATCGTCAGAATTGGCCCTATGCCAAATCTCAGTTACAAATTCCTGAAACTGAAGAGGAAGAAGAACAGGAAGTAGAAACAGATGAACCGATTTTCAAACATTTGTTCGTAGACCGAGACAATAATCATAATGCTTCGGTAGAACCCGAAAAAATCATTAAACCGGGAGAAACGTCTGAGGTTTTGGATGAGGAAGAAGATAAAAAATAAATGGTTTTAACAGCTAATACTGCCCTTTTTTCCGAAAAAAACAAGACATTAATCACAAAATTTTATGAAAATTAGAACCGATTCAAGCGTTGATGAAGCCAGAATAGAATTAATTCCCTTAATTGACGTGGTGTTTTGCATTCTCACGTTCTTTATTTTGGCTTCCTTACAATTAACTCGTCAACAAGCTATTAATGTGGATTTACCCAAAGCCAGTACCGGGGAAACCCAAATGCAAAAAATGTTAATTGTGGGGATTGATACGGCTGGACAAACTTATATTGAGCAACAACCTGTTAATCAAGATCAATTAGACCGAACCTTATTACGATTTCGTCGTTGGAATCCCAGTGGATTAATTGTATTATATGCGCCGAAAGAAGCCCGTTACAACGATGTTGTTCGGGTTTTAGATCGTTTGAGGGCGATTGGTGGGGAACGGGTCGCCCTAGCCACGTTACCAAGCTCTCAGGAAATTCAACCGCCCACAAACCCCTTAAATCCTAGTGTAACTCCTCCTGCCAATCCGTCTAATATTCAGCCTCCCTTTGCCCCGACAACGCCCAATTCTGGCGATGCTTTACCTCCCCTTGCGCCCACCTTACCGAACGCGCCTAATAGTCTTCCGTCTCAGGATAGTCCAGCCTTAACTCCTTCTATCCCCCCATCGGATAACGTCAACCCCTTTGTCCCTCAAATTCCTCCGGCTAATAATACCCTTCCCTCTGAAAATCAAGGACAACGGAGTTTTTAATTCAATATATTCACCTGTCCTTACGGGTAGATTTTGAGCAAGATTCAGAAGTCAAATTTATGATTAACACCCTAACTTTCTGGGTGGTTGCTATAACTTGAAGTCATGGTTTTTGCTAAAGTCACTAACGGCAAACCCGGAGGATAAATTCCTTCTTCTTTAATACTGCGAATACTCGCTTCGGAAATGGGAACTTTCAGATAATTTGCCACAGATCGTACCACATCCCCCCGATCAATCATACCTGCTACGGCTCCAGCCGGAGATAATACGGTAATCCGGCGGAGTTCTTTCTCTTCCATAGCATTAATAACTTCAACTAATGAGGCTTTTTCCGATACGGTAATCAGTTCATTCAGGGGTTGAATAATTTGATGTAATTTCTGAATATCCCATTGACTCCGTTCAATAATTCGCAGCGCCTCAACTGACACTAACCCTCGGTAGCGACCATCGGAGGCTGCAAAATAGACGGGAACAACATCAGCCCCAATTAAATACTCATCGGCAAATTGACGTAAGGTTAAATCAGCATCTACAACTCGAAATTCACGGGTCATTGTATCGACGGCTTTAATCTTAACTAAGGCTTCTTGTAAATCCGTGAGGCGATTATAGGAACCCGCATTTTGTAACACAAACCAGCCAATTAAAGCAATCCATAATCCACCATAACTTTTAGCAAATAAAACCGCCGATAAGCCCAAGGAAATTGCTAAAATTCCTAAAAATTGACCTGTTTTTGCTGCCCAACGGACTCCGGTAAACCGATCTCCTGTGAGTTTCCAGATTATTGCTTTGAGGACTTGTCCGCCATCGAGGGGCAACCCTGGAATTAAATTAAAGATGCCTAAAACTAAGTTAATTCTCGCTAATTCTTGAATCAGGGAATAAATTAAACTTGAAGTGGGTAAAAATTGGACAACCAGATTGAGAATAAAAAATAAGCTAAAACTCACCATAGGGCCAGCGATCGCCACTTGAAACGCTTGACCCGGTGTTTTGGATTCTTCATCAATGGAAGCAACCCCTCCGAAGAGAAAAAGGGTAATCGAATTCACTCGAATTCCTTGGGATTGAGCCACTAAACTATGGCCAAGTTCATGTAAGAGCACTGAAGCAAATAACAACAATGCAATCGCTAACCCAGCAATCCAAGATAAAGTCGGCCCCCATTGAGAATAATCTTGGCGATTGGCGACTGTAAATAATAAAACAATCACAAACCAAGACGAATCAACAAAGAGTGGAATTCCAAATAAAGATCCAATCCGCCAACCTGCCTGCATGAGATGCCTTTGACTCCGTTTATTTCACTCTGCTCGATAAGGTGGGTTTAGCCTCCCTATTAATAGTGTATCAAGAACCTCAAGCTCTTGAAGTTATTGTTAATAACGCGAATCGCGCAAGCTGTTAATTCTTGAGCCTGCGCTTAATTCGCATGGGCAGGTTAGAAGGTTGAACCGAGGATAACAGAGAAAATCCCAGAACGGTTAAATTTCCTGATTCTTTTTAACTTTGCTTGGGAAATGGCGATCACAGCACTCCAGCGTTACCTAATGCTAAAATCACCCCAGCCCCTAAAATATGTCCAAAGCTTGCCGTTGCCAATAATTCAGGAACTCCAAACCCCGTAAACATCCGAGGTAAACCGGGTAAATTTGGCCCCTTGCCCCGATTTTCTTTAGAAATGGCGTAGAAACCGATGAAAATCGCTAACAAGTTACAGGCAATCATAACAATTGCCACGCTGGGAGACCAATTAACGGTGGTGGGAACTGCCCCTTTTACCGACATGAGTAGGGAAGTGTAAATCAAGTTTCTATCTCCTGATGAATTGACAAATTTGTTAATTGCAAGGAATGGACTGAATCTTTTCCTAATCGTTAGCCGTTGAGGAATGACCGTCTTTAACTCCCAGGATTATAGAAATCTGATTGTAAAAACTTCTAATTTGTTGAAAAAGTTAATATTTCATGTAAAATTTTGATACGAATTGCCACCAGGAATCAGACCGTAAACTCAACAGGAAAAGGATGAATGCGAATTAAAATTTGTGGAATTACCCAACCGGATCAAGGGTCTGCGATCGCTCAACTGGGTGTTACTGTGTTAGGGTTTATCTGTGTGCCTTCTTCCCCTCGTTATGTCACATCCGCACAAATTCGCAACATTTTAAAGGATTTACCGAACGCGGTTCAAACGATTGGGGTTTTTGCTAATGCCAGTTTAGAGCAAATTCATCAAACCGTGATGGAAACGGGATTAACGGGTGTACAACTCCATGGTCATGAATCCCCCGATTTTTGCGATCGCCTACGTCAAATATTACCCCAAATAGAATTAATCAAAGCATTCCGCATTCAATCTCAAGCAACCTTACTCCAAACCCAAAATTATTTTAACTTTATTGATACCCTCTTATTAGATGCCTATCACCCTCAACAGTTAGGGGGTACAGGTCACACTTTAGATTGGCAAAGTTTACAACAATTTTCTCCCCCTTGTTCTTGGTTTCTCGCCGGAGGATTAACCCCTGATAATATTCAGGACGCATTACAACAGTTAAAACCGGATGGGATTGATCTTTCAAGTGGTGTTGAACGTTCTCCCGGTGATAAAGATTTAGCTAAAGTTCGTCAATTATTGAAAGCTATTGAAATGAGTTCATTAAGATTAAAAACTCCTAATATTGCGTAAAATTATATCTTAAAACGTGTTAACAAACAATTTAAATTTTTATTAGTAGAGGATTTTATATTACTTCTATGGCTTCAAATTCTTCCCCAGTTCAATTAATTCCTGATCCCGATGGTTCCCTGCGATTATTAGCAAGTGATACCTCCGAATATATTACCTTATTTCAGGGAGAACTAACAAACTATCCCGATGGACTTTGGAGTTTAGCTGGAGACGATCAAATTACCGGAAGTATCGATAATGAAAATATCTTTGCTAATCAAGGTCAAGATAGCATTTATGGCGGAGAGGGAAATGATCAAGTCTTTGGTGGTCAACAAAATGATCAGATTTTTGGAGAAGCCGGAGATGATTTTCTCCGAGGAGATATGGACAATGATGTTATTGATGGTGGAAGCGGAACTGATCAATTATATGGGGGTAAAGGAGACGATCAAATTTTCGGTCAAGCCGGGAAAGATATTCTATCCGGGGATTTAGGCATTGATACCTTAACAGGAGGGGAAGGCGGTGATATTTTTATTCTCAGAACCGATGAAGCCAACTCCAACCCACAGCAAGTTGATGTGATTGCAGACTTTGAATGGTTTAGCCAAAATGATAAAATTGCATTAACAGATGGGCTAACCAATGCTGATTTAAACTATCAACAATTAATGGATTATGAAGGCGATGGTTTAGTGAACGATACCGTTATTGTCCTCGTTCAAACTCAGGAAATCTTGGGTGTGGTTTTAAATGTTGATGACTTTGCATTAGATGGCGTTTTTCTCGCCGCCAACTCCCTCAATTTCTTGTAAACTCACCCCCTCTTTCTCCAGCCTATCCCTGAATTTCCTCTTGTCCAGATGCTTCCTCTAAACCCATGACGGGAGACTCTTTCTGTAAGTGTTCCATAACAGATTTGAGAGAACTTCGGGGAATATAGGGCCACCCACCTTTGGATTCAATCTCTCGCAATAAATGATAAAGTTGCTGACGATTATCGGGTAAAGATTGTTGAAAGAGACTATCTCGAATGTCTTGGTGTAACTGTTCTAAAATTCTAAGTATTGCCAAAAGCTCCAGACTATTTCCTTCCGCCGTCTTCGCTAATGTCCAAACCTCATCCGCTAAGGATTCAAGCTGAGTTAACGACGCTGATAAATGCAATTGAGTGTGACTATCCATAATCAATTAAAACGTTCTTCTCTCCATAAATTGGCAGACCCCCACTTCAAGATTGCGATCGCCAAATCAACTTAAGTAGTTTAACTGATCTCCTGTTCCCTGTCTCCAGTCTTCTTCCCCCAGATACCACCGCGCTTTTGCTTCCGAGTGAACGAATTTGTACTTGTGGTAAAAAAAGAGTCACAAGCCGTGTAAAATCTCTATTGGGTTATGTTTCAGCTACCCAATAGCTCCCTGATTCAACGTGACTAACCCCGTTGAAGCAAAAGTCCTTATGTCTTTAGACCGAGGAGTTTGAGAACGCACCCCTAGAAGTGTTCCCATTTGTGGCTTTGTCGCCGAAAACGATTTCAACGCCACAATCCTAATTTCACATATCAATTTTGGATATTGAGGTTGACAATGAGATATCGCGCTTTGGTTGCTGCACTGTTAGCAATCTGTTTAACTGTAATCACTGCTTGTTCTGATGGCCCACAAGCCAAAGATCCTAAGTTACTGACCTATGATGATATTAGAAATACAGGATTAGCTGTAAACTGTCCGACCTTACCGGAAACAGCACGAGGTTCTATTCCTCTTGATCCGAAAAAGTCTTATACTCTGAGTGGTCTGTGTCTGCAACCCACCAACTATTTTGTGAAAGAAGAACCCAGCAATAAACGCAAAGAAGCCGAATTTGTTCCGGGTCGTCTTTTAACTCGTTTCACTTATAGCTTAGATCAAATCAGTGGTAATCTTCTGATTGGTTCCGATGGAAAACTAACCTTTCAAGAAAAAGATGGAATTGATTTCCAACCCATTACGGTTTTATTACCCGGTGGTGAGGAAGTTCCTTTCCTGTTTACCGTTAAAGGTTTAGTCGCAAGCTCTAAAAATGCAGTCAGCAGTATCAATACCTCTACGGATTTAAGTGGAGATTTTAACGTTCCCTCCTATCGAGGTGCTAACTTCTTAGATCCCAAAGCTCGTGGGGTGGCTTCTGGCTATGATAATGCTGTGGCTTTACCCGCAACCGCCGATGAAGAAGGTTTAAAATCGGCTAATGTCAAGTTGGCGGATACAAAGGTCAAAGCGGGTCGTATTTCCTTACAAGTTTCTAAAATTGATGGCGAAACTGGAGAAGTTGCTGGCATTTTTGAAAGTGAACAGCCTTCTGATGACGACTTAGGCGCCAAAGAAGCCTTGGCTGTCAAAGTTCGGGGTGTGTTCTATGGTCGCATTGAATCTGCCGTCTAAGCTAACCTATCCATAAATTGATCTCTTCATGAGAGACTTTGAGGTTGGAAGACAGGGGGATTGACGGTTATCTATTTCCCGTTCATCGTTGACCATCCCTTGACAATGGCTTGACGGTTAACGGGTCAGGGGTAACACTTTAACCCTCTATCTTCCGACACCCAGACCCTATACCCCACCATCATCAGCTTTCCTGAATGAGGAGTCGCGGTTAGGGGGTCTATTGACGATTGAGTCAATCCATTAATTTGTATAAAAATCTTGTGTCAACCCCAGAAGTAGAGCTAAAATAGTATATTGTTCCCCTTAATCTGTATAAATTGATTCAAGCTAGGCTTCCAGGGTACTTCCCAAAAGTCCTCGTTTAGTGCACAGCCTCGACCCCATATTGACTGTAGTATCTAGGTTAAGCGTTCTGTCTTTCCCAGGTACTCCCCTCTAACCTCACCTCCCATATTAAGCCGAGTGTGGTCAAGATTGATACTGAACTCATTAGCCAGCCCTACCAACGCAGGATCTTGTCATGCCTACTCAAGTCATCAACTATCCCAGAAGCGAAAGTTTGGAACTGTTACGCCAATATCAACAGTTTCCTTCTAAGGATGTCCGTAACCGGATTGTCCAGTTAAATATTGGATTAGTGCGTAAGGAGGTACATCATTGGGTAAACCAGTGTACCGAAAGTTATGAAGACTTACTTCAGGTCGGGTGCATCGGCTTGATTCGGGCCATAGAAAGATTTGATTTGTCTAAAGGTCATGCCTTTAGTTCCTTTGCAATTCCCTATATTCGGGGTGAAATTCAACACTACTTAAGAGACAAAAGCCCCTCGGTTCGAGTTCCCCGTCAATGGTTGACCCTGCAACGGCAATCCTTGAAGGTGATTCAACAACTCCATTTAGAACTCAAACGGCCCCCCACCGATGCCGAAGTCGCCGAAGTATTGGGGATTTCGGTAGAAGAATGGAACGAAGTTAAACTCGCTAACCGCAATCGTTCTTTACTGAGTTTAGATGCTCCCATTCAAGATGAAGAAGAAGGGACAACTTGTTTAGGGGAATTAGTTCCCGATAGTCGCTATCGTAGTTTTCAGTTAGCTCAAGAAGATCAAATTCGGTTACAGCAAGCTTTAGCTAAATTAGAAGACGGAACCCGAAAAGTGTTGGAATTTGTGTTCCTCTATGATTTAACCCAAAAAGAAACCGCAGAACGTTTGGGAATTAGTTCCGTAACAGTTTCTCGTCGGGTGAAAAAAGGCTTAAGTTCCTTACAAAAACTCATGGCGGGTGGCGAGTAGCCCAGCCCTGATGATCCGAGTCTTCCCATCCCTAAAATTTCAGAAACACTAAAATAAAGACACCCTGGTTTTAATTGGGGCATAACTGTTAAAAGGGATTGGGCTTGTGGATTTAATTCAAGATCGGCTACTGACAACGATGGCAATCTACCAAAATCAGGTGGATTACCTAGAAATTCGGTTACAACAAAGTGAATCAACGGCTATTGCCTATCGAGGTTCCCAACTCGATGCGGTAAACCGAAATTTTTCCCTGGCTGGAGGAATTCGAGCTTGCCAGAAGGGAGGATGGAGTTTTGTGACTTTTAATGGTTTAGATGAGTTAAATAACCGTGTTGAGGAAGCAATTTCTCAAGCTCATTTAGTCGGGGAAGAAACCACCCAACTCGCCCTTGTTGAAGGGATTATTGATCAAGTTAATGTGGAATTGAAACGTGATCCCAGGGGAATTTCGCTCCAAGAAAAACGTCAACTGATTGAAAATTATAACCAATTGCTGTTAGATTTTGATCCTCGAATTCAAACAACGGCTGTAAGTTATACCGATCAATTTAGTCAGACTTATTTTGTCAATTCCCTAGGAAGTTGTATCACCCAAGAACGGTTAGATGTTAATGGTCGGTTTGGGGCGATCGCGAGAGGAGAAGGAAATATTATTCGTCAAGGATTTGAATCCGTTGCTTCTCGGTGTGATTATAACGTGCTTCAGGGCATTGAAGATCGGGTGCAAAGTGCAGCAGAACGAGCAATTCGGCAGTTAGAAGCCAAACCTGTTAAAGGGGGTCAATATACTGTTGTTTTAGATCCCTATTTAGCTGGGGTGTTTATTCATGAAGCCTTTGGTCATTTATCGGAAGCGGATTTTGTCTATGAAAATCCCCGAATGCAGGAATTATTAGAATTGGGAAAACCGATGGGAATTGAACAATTAACGGTGGTTGATGACGCCACCATTCCTGACCTTCCCGGTTCAATTCGTTATGATGATGAAGGGGTTCAAGCTCAACGCAAATATTTAATTAAAGATGGAATACTAACTCAACGGTTGCATAATTTGGAAACAGCCGGAAAAATGAAAGAAAAGCCAACAGGAAATGCTAGAGCTTTAAGTGCAACCTATCCCCCGATTGTGCGAATGACAAATACGGCGATTGAAGCAGGCGATCACACCTTTGAAGAAATCATTAAGGATATTGAAGAGGGAGTTTATGCCGTTAGAATGTTGGGAGGACAAACGAACGGGGAAATGTTTACGTTCGCCGCCGCCGAAGGCTATATGATCCGCAACGGTGAAATCGCTGAACCCGTGAGTGATGTTACCCTCAGTGGCAATGTGTTTCAAACCCTCAAAGATATTGAAGGGATAGGAAATGACTTACTGTACACCAATGGTGGCTGTGGGAAAGGGGGACAAATGCCCTTACCCGTCAGTGTTGGGGGGCCTCATATTCGGATCAAAAATGTAGTGGTCGGGGGTCGTTAATTAGACAGTAACTAGAAAGCCTGGTGATGTGATTCAACCAGGCTTTGGGGAAATTTTTAATCATATATTCTTCTAGGGCTAAGGTTAACACGACTGGGTTTCACCACTGCCTAGCTGAATGCAGGTATTATTTGACAGAATATCTTTCTAAATTTAGCCTAAATTTGGCGCATTTCGGCTTCGAGAAGACGGATCAGATTTTCATCTCCATTCGTTCTAGCAACTTCCAGGCGATGTTCTAATCTTTTTTGGATGTTAGCCCGGTGGACATCGGAGAGTTTAACTGAATTTCTGCGTGAGTTTTTGTTCAACATGGACTTTTTTTAATAATCTTTTGTGCTTACTCCTCTATTATATCCCCCCTTTCGCAAAATTTGGATGACATTGCTGCAAAATCTTAAAATTTTGTAACGTAAGCTACAGCTTTATTTAAAAAATCTGTATCGAGTATTTCTACTTACGACTTTTAGCTTCTTCCACACTCGTGCCCCACGACTGACCCGATTAGGGCGGTGTAGGTAGTTCACGCTGATTGATTGGGTAGTCTCAGCTTGCTCTCGGCTCTTGTATTAGAATACAACACACAAACCTCAACCCGTGTTCCTGACTGACGGTTGAGGAGGATAATGGCTGAAATGGATTAAACGGGACTGGGCGGACTTGAACCGCCGACCTAGCGCTTCAGATTTGTGTGAGTTTCCCCACTCTCTGGACTATCCCTTCACCCTAGGCTGACGCTGCCTGTAGGTGGTGGCCGTTATGTCTAAAGAATAAAATCAATTATTCTGTAGAACCAGTCTCTGCACCTTCTTTCCTCCATAAGAGGTAAAGCTTGGCTCAAGATTACCTTATCTGTTCCCAGACTTAGGCTTCCTTGAATTTGACCACATTCACTCACGAGGTTTCCCCACATGGTGCCCGATTGTTCAGGAGGCGCTTGCTCTATCCACCTGAGCCACAGCCCCAAATTGACACTATTTCCATAGTAGCATGATTTTATACAAACACCTTGATCAATTTTCAGGGTCTGCTGGGTGAATTCGTTAAATCTTGAATGACAGATTGTAATCCTGATACAACATTCGATGATATTCAACCTATTCCTTAATTTTTAAGTCCCTTTTGTCGTTTTTGGCTGAGGAAAATAATCATTTTTTGATCTTCATCTTTAATATGATCAATCAGCCAATGGGTCAAAAAATGAGAGACGTTGATGCTAAGTTCTGAACTAGATTCTGTTTTTTCCTGTTGATTAAACTGTTCCACTTGTTCCCGCAGCCGTTGATGTTTAGCTTTATGTTCCGAATAGCCCGGATAGCCATAGTGGAGCATAAATTGTTCTTCTGTCTCAAAATGAATAGTTGTGTAATTCCTTAAACTCTTGAGGGTTCGTTGGATTAATTCTTCTGCTCGTCCTGCCAGCATTGCAGTATTAAGTGCATTAATCGCATGGAAGAGGCTTTTATGTTGATCATCAATCAAAGTATAACCCGTTTCATATTTGGAATGCCAACGAGCAATCTCAAACTGGGAAGAAAGTGTAGCCGAGGAATGAGTAGAATCTGAATGAGGCTTAAACCAACAGCCGTGACAGCAAAATCTAATCATTTTTCGATCTTCATCTTTGATGTGATGAATTAACCAATCTGTTAAAAAATGGGAGACTTCAATGGTTAACTGAGATAGGTTATTGTGATTTTTCTGTTCAAATTTCAAAACTTGAGTTTTGAGAGCTTCATGCTTAATCCGATGTTGTTCATAACCCGGATAGTTGTGACGAAGCATGAATTCTTCTTCAGTATCAAAATGAACAGTCGTGTAGTCTTTTAAACTCTCCAGGGTTTTTTGTAGTAACGCTTCACCCTGTCCCTCTAACATGGCATTATTCAGGGAATTGATGATACTAAATAGACTTTGATGTTGTTCATCAACAAGGTCATCCCCTGTTTCATATTCGGGTAGCCATTGCGCGAGTGTAATCCCCATAAAATCAACTCCTGAATAGTCTGGAAGAAATTTAAAAATAATTCAGGGCCTTTAGCCTTAATTGAGTCTATACCTCTATAGTACAGGATTATCAAAAAATCAACATTATTAAGAATCTTTAAGTGAATGCGATCGCCCGAAAAACTCCTGCTCAAATTTCCCCTACAACCCTAACAAACCAGAGGATTAGCACTGGCGCAATTGATCAAGACTCGCTATATAATAGGATTTAACAATAACTGGAGATAAAATTATGATCAAAATTATTAAACAATTAACACTTGTTTTTTGCGCTATTTTTCTGTTAAGTGGCTGTGTTCGATATGATGTAGGAGTAGAATTTCAGGATCAAACCCACGGTCAAATTGTTCAAAAGATTCAATTAGGAGAACAATTGACCAGCTTTAGCCATGACGTCGTAGATGAATGGATATCTACGATGGAACAACGAGTTAAACAGTTAAAAGGGAAAACCAAACGACTCTCTAAACAAGAAATTTTAGTGACAATTCCTTTCTATAATGGTCAGGATTTAGAGAAAAAATTTAATCAATTCTTTAATCCTGCCGAATTTAAATCTAAAAAATCTAAGAAACAATCTCATATCGAACTTCCTCAATTTTCTTCAGATTTTAACGTTAAACAAAATAATTTTATTTTTGCCTTACGCAATCATCTCAGCTTAGAATTAGATTTGCGATCGCTTTCTCTACTCTCCACCTCAGATAACGTATTAATCAGTTCAGGCAACTTATTAGAACTGCAATTTGTATTAACAACGCCTTGGGGTGCAACGGTGATTAATCCAGTCAGTCTTTCTGACCCATCGGGTGAACCGTTGTTAGTCAATGTTGAGTCTAATGGAAAACAGGTTATCTGGACACTCAAACCCGGAGAAATTAATCACCTCGAAGCCATGTTCTGGGTTCCGAGTCCGATTGGAATTGGAAGCGTTTTAATTATTCTCGTAACGGCTTTAGGAATTTACCTGAAATCGAGTACCTACCCCAAGATTAAAACAGAGAAACCTTTGATTCCGACGAAGGTTTAACCCGATTCAAAAGTCCCAAAAACCCTTAAAATTAAAACAGGTTTTTACGACTGATATATCCCCCTTTCAAGACTGCCAATATTCTCATGGCATCACTCCGCCCTTAGCTTGTCTTGACGGGGCATCGGTACAAACTCAACATTCCCCTGAACGGAGAAAATACTCATGCGCGCGCTGAATTTTTTGTTTATTTTTATTATCTGTTTAGGATTAGTTTTGTTTAGTTTACAAAACACTAATCTGGCCACCGTTCAACTCATCGAAGGAGTAGAAGTACAAGCCCCCATTGCGATTGAATTAATAATTGCTACCGGATTTGGTGCATTTTTAGCTTGGATTTTTAGTTTATGGTCAAGATTGCAACGCACCCTTGCTAACCGGGAAGCATCCCGTCAACTGCGACAACAAGAAAAACGAATTCAAGAGTTAGAAACGAATCTGCAAAAACAACTCAATGATTATCAAAACTCCTTAGAAACTCAACAAAAAACATTGATTCCCACCGTTGAAGTTTTAACCCATACTCCTGAAGTCCTTTCAAAGGAACAACCCGCCGACGGTGTTGTCGGGTAAGAAACGAAAGTTTTGGTTTACAATAGGTAGGCATTAAGTGAACTACTGAGTTTTGTACCTTCAGTGATTTCAGGCGATTCTATTCTTTCGAGTCCTGATCCGCTCTCTAACTTTCCCTTGGCCGTTGCCACCCCTCAAGATGCCTTAACGGCTCTATCCGAGGGAATTGCACTCCTAATTGACTTGGCGCAGAGGGGAGAAATTGATCCTTGGGATGTTCAGGTGATTGATGTCATTGATCGTTATCTCAGTAAACTGACACCCCCAGAGGAATCAACCTCTAGCAATAATTTTACCGAGTTGTCCCAGTCCGGCCAAGCCTTTTTGTATGCCTCTATGCTCGTCTTGCTCAAGGCAGATAGTTTGATGGCAACGGAAATAGACCCGAATGCGACCTTACCCGAAGCAGAAGAGTTCCTCGAACCAGAAGAGGAAGGCAATGGCATTCAACGGCCCCAACAACTGGAACGACAACTGAAACGACGGGCCGTTGCTAAAATTCCCCAAAAACGGCGAGTCACGTTGTCAGAACTGATTGAACAGTTGCAACTGATGGCTGCTACCATTGCAGCCCAAAAAGCTCGCCCCCGCCCCCGTCCCAGTACCGCCAAAACCAGATCAACAACCGCACGGGCGATCGCTGAGTTGGCCCACCAGGAAAACTTAGTGGAAATGGCGGCGCAAGTTGAACGACTGTTGAATCTCGAAGGAGCACAACAGAGTCAGGAATGGTTTGAGCTTGACCAGCTATTAGCCCTGTGGTTACAGACGAAGCCACCGCAACCCCCCCCCGTTTCGGAAGAAAACCCGGTTCACTTAAGTCCAAATCATGATCGGGTGGGGGTGTTTTGGGCCTTATTATTATTATCGGCTCAATCTAAAGTCGAGCTAGTCCAAGAGGAATTTTATCAAGACCTTAAAATTCGCTCTCTGACTGAGCTATCACCAAACTCTTAAATCCTTTTAACGACAACTTTTCAGGAATCTCACGGATCAATCCTAATAAACCTTGATAGGCTATTAATTGATCAGGATTTCCTAGATCAGATTGTAATATGAAGTCATGCTTCTAGGACAGTGTTGCATAAACAAAAAGCCAACTGATTTTGATCCATGAGTTGTATCTCATTTGATAACTTTAAACATAGCTTAGGGTTGAGGAAGTGAACATGAAAGCCATGATTTTGGCCGCTGGAAAAGGAACTCGTATCCGTCCCATTACTTATACGATCCCGAAACCTTTAATTCCTATTCTGCAAAAACCAGTAATGGAATTTTTGGTGGAATTACTGCGAATGCACGGGTTTGACCAAATTATGGTCAATGTTAGCCACTTAGCAGATGAAATTGAAAACTATTTTCGAGATGGTCAACGGTTTGGGGTTCAAATTTCTTATTCCTTTGAAGGAAGAATTGAGGAGGGAAATTTAATCGGACAAGCCTTGGGTTCAGCCGGAGGGATGAAACGAATTCAAGATTTTAATCCCTTTTTTGATGATACCTTTGTGGTTTTGTGTGGGGATGCGTTAATTGATTTAGACTTAGCAGAAGCGGTGAGGTGGCATCGAGAAAAAGGTTCTATTGCCACCATTGTTATGAAATCTGTTCCTCAAGATCAAGTTTCTAGTTATGGGGTTGTTGTTACGGACAAAACGGGTCGTGTTAAAGCTTTTCAAGAAAAACCTTCCGTAGAAGAAGCTCTCAGCACAGATATTAATACGGGGATTTATATTTTTGAACCAGAGATTTTTAAATATATTCCATCCGGGTGTGAGTATGATATTGGTAGCCAATTATTTCCCCATTTAGTCGATATTGGTGCACCTTTTTATGGCATTTCTATGGATTTTGAATGGGTGGATATTGGCAAAGTGCCCGACTATTGGCAAGCGATTCGCAGTGTGTTATTAGGATATATTAAAAACGTTTCGATTCCCGGTCATCAGGTGTATCCAGGGATCTATACGGGGTTAAATGTGGCTGTCAACTGGGATCAAGTCAATATCCAAGGCCCGGTTTATATTGGAGGGATGACTCGTATTGAAGATGGAGCAACGATTATTGGCCCGACGATGATTGGCCCTAACTGCTGGATTTGCAACGATGCTTATGTAGACAATAGCGTGATTTTTGAATATTCTCGTTTAGGCCCAGGAGTGCGTTTAGTCGATAAATTGGTATTTGGGCGCTATTGTGTAGATAAACTCGGTGCTTCCATTGATGTCCAAGCAGCGGCCCTTGATTGGTTAATTACAGATACTCGTCAAGTGTTTAATTCAGATTCTTCTGAACGACAAGCCATCGTCGATTTATTGGGTAATTCTTAATCTAAGCGGTGTCGGTGTCCGGTATTCGGTATCCGTCACCCGTCGCCTTTCTCCTTATTAATACTCAACAAAAACTGCTGATGTCTTCTTTGATTTGTGATCAATCTAAGTTTATTGTTGCTGAACCGGGTGCATCTTACTCTCAAGATAATTCCCGTGATTCTGTTTGGGGTTCAGAACGATTTGTTGAAGTATTAGTTGATGTTCCTTATAGTTTTAACTCAGAAGATCAAGAGGAACAAAAGTTATTTATTTATCGAGTTCCTTCAGATTTAAGGGTAAAGCCTGGAGATATCGTTAGTGTTCCCTTTGGAACTCAACAATTAGGAGGAATTGCAATTCAGTTGCTTGAACAACTGTCTCCTGATTTACCCGAACATCGAGTCAAAGCAGTTGAAGATATTATTTGTAACGGTTTCTTCCCTTCAACCTATTGGCAACTCTTACAACAGGTTTCTAATTATTATCAAACCCCTTTAATTTCAGTGATTCGGACGGCTTTACCCCCTGGGTTATTAGGAAGAAGTCAACGTCGCATTCGTTTAACCTCTGAACCTATCCCCAAGGATGCTCAATTATTTTTAAATCCGCCTGCTGCTTCTATTTTAAATCTTTTAAAATCTTCAGAAACCGGAGATTTTACTTGGAAATATTTAAAACAAAATGTGATTAATCCTCAACGAGGATTAAAAGATTTATTACAACGAAACTGGGTGGAAAGTTATTTAGAACCTCCTAGTCCCCCTCGTCCAAAATTAAAACAAGCGGTTACATTAGTTGATGATATTATCCCCTTAGATTTAACTCCCCGCCAACAGGAAGTTTTAACGGTTGTGATTAAAGTTCTCAAACAACAGGGAGGAGAACTTTGGTTCAATGACTTAATTAAAATTTGTAGTACCAGTTCTAGCTTATTAAAAAATTTAGCAGAAAAAGGCTGTATTGTTATCACTGAAAGAGAAATTTTAAGACAAAATCAAGGAATTTTTCAAACTTCCGATCAGCCTAAAGTTTTAAATCAATATCAAACGGAATCTTTACAAACCATTAACTCTTTATCCGGTTATGCTCAAGTTTTATTACACGGGGTTACAGGGTCAGGAAAAACCGAAGTTTATTTACAAGCGATCGCACCTATTCTAACTCAAGGGAAATCTGCATTAGTCTTAGTTCCTGAAATTGGCTTAACCCCCCAATTAACCGACCGATTTCGCGCTCGTTTTTGCGATCAAGTTTTCGTCTATCATAGTGCTCTTTCCGATGGAGAACGTTATGATACCTGGCGCAATATGACCTTGGGTTTACCTCAAATTATTATCGGAACTCGTTCAGCAATATTCGCCCCCTTACCGAAATTAGGATTAATTATTTTAGACGAAGAACATGATAGCAGTTTCAAACAAGATCAACCTTCTCCCTGTTATCATGCTCGAAAAGTTGCTCAATGGCGCGCTGAATTAGAAAATTGTCCTTTAATATTAGGATCAGCAACTCCATCCTTAGAAAGCTGGTTAGAAATTAAACACAAAACCCAACAAAATCGGTTTTATTTATCCCTTCCTGAACGCATTCAAGCCCGACCCCTTCCCCCCATCAAAATCGTTGATATGCGTCAAGAATTGCGTCAAGGAAATCGATCTATTTTTAGTTATGATTTACAAACCGCCTTACACCAACTCAAAAAAACTCGCCAACAAGGAATCTTATTTATCCATCGTCGGGGACACAGTACCTTTGTTTCCTGTCGCAGTTGTGGTTATGTGATGGAATGTCCCCATTGTGATGTGTCATTAGCGTATCATCATGAACATCCCGATGCAGCCCAACTGTTAAGATGTCATTATTGTAATTATAGTCAATTGTATCCCCAACGTTGTCCTGATTGTGACTCTCCCTATTTTAAACATTTTGGCAGTGGAACCCAACGGGTAACAGAAGAATTAAACCGCTTATTCCCTGAGTTAAAATGTATTCGATTTGATAGTGATACCACCTCTCGAAAAAATGCTCACCGCACTCTATTAACTCAATTTGCAAATGGAGAAGCCGATCTATTAGTGGGAACCCAAATGTTAACCAAAGGGTTAGATTTAGCCTCCGTTAGTTTAGTCGGAATTGTATCCGCCGATGGGTTATTACATTTATCAGATTATCGCGCTAGTGAACGCGCCTTTCAAACCTTAGTCCAAGTCGCAGGACGAGCAGGAAGAGGAAATGATCCAGGGCGAGTGATTTTACAAACCTACACCCCCGAACATCCGGTGATTCAAGCGGTACAACGTCATGATTATAAATCCTTTGTCGCCACCGAATTACAACAGCGACAGGAATTAAATTATCCGCCTTATGGTCGTTTAATTCTATTACGGTTAAGTAGTTTTAATCAGCAAGATGTTGAAGAAACTGCTCAAAAATTAGCAGAATTTTTATTAGAAAATAATCTTAATTCTGATTTTGAATTATTAGGCCCTGCTCCTGCTCCTATTCTTCGAGTTGCAAATCGTTATCGCTGGCAAATTTTAATTAAAACTTCTCAAGAATCTTCTATTATTTTACCTAAATTCTCTGAGTTTAATTCCAGTTCTGTTTATATTACCATTGATATTGATCCTCTGCATTTGTAGGATAAGCGTAAGCCATCAATTTTATTTGATTAAAGCCGAATTACCCTAGCTTCATTAATATTTTCTATTAAATCATTAATTGATACTA
Organism: Planktothrix tepida PCC 9214; assembly: GCF_900009145.1. Lineage (NCBI taxonomy): Bacteria > Bacillati > Cyanobacteriota > Cyanophyceae > Oscillatoriales > Microcoleaceae > Planktothrix > Planktothrix tepida. Next base: position 668,023 of record NZ_LN889802.1, on the reverse strand, counting down.
ATTTACCGATAATTTTCTTGTTTTCATTGTCTATAAATTTTGATGAGAATTGATTAAGATTGTCTTTCAGCCAATTTCGCGTTTCTGGTAGAGGTAAGAGATAAAGCAAACGAGAATTAACAAAATAATAAAATAGCCAATCAGCTTGAGAACTCATAAAAGCTCCTGAAGGATTGGTTTCAAAGAAGAAATTTTCTGTTGTATTGCATGAATCAGGTGTGATCTTGATTTTAAAAGTTCCTTTATTCGTGGTCAATAATAAATCGATTTTTTGTGCTTGATATTCAGGTTGTGTTTCAACAATTTGTAAATCTGACGTTTGAGGTAAATTTTTTAACCAATTCAGCACGTCATCAATTGCTTGTTTAAAAATAGCCGATTCCTGACTTTCTACTCTTTCGATTTTAGGTTCTATTTTAGACTTCTTGACTATTTCGATTTTAGGCTTCTTGATTGTTTCTAAGTTTGAAACTTTTTCTTCTACAGCATTATCGCTGGGTAGATAATATTGTACTGCATCTGATATTGCTTGTACTTGTTGAAGATTAAGACGCACAGGTGTATCTTGTATTAGCTGCATTAATGCTATACTTCCTTGTACTACAGGAACAGAACATTGATTAGTCCCTATCCATTTGGTTAAGGTAAATACAACAGGTGCTGTTATGAAATCTGATGGTAAATCAGCAACTTGTTTGTGAATCCATTCAGTAAAAACCTGCTGATGATATCGACTTTGTTCACTAGGACTTTTAGATAGAGGAACCCAGTGTTTCCCATCTCGCATTTTCCATTGATCTTTGTAAGCACTATATGATCCTTTCCAAGCTTTAACCTCGATTAAAAAAACACCTTGAGTACCGATAATTAAGTGATCAATTTCTGTGAACCTCCCAGAAGATGCAGGAATTATCGCATTGCTAAACATAACCCAGCTATCTGGTAAAGATTTTAATAGGAATGAAATGATTGTTTCCCCTAATTTTCCTTTAAATTGATTTTTAAACTGCTTTATATCAAAGAAAAATCCGGCAAATTCACCTATAAAATTATTATTTAAATTGCTTTTTATAGATTGTTTAAATTCATCTCGATTCGCAGAAACTTTTTCATTAACTTGCTCCGAGAACTTTTTTTGAAGTACACTTGATTGTTGTAAATATTTCATAAATTTAGATTGTAATAGTTAATAATTATGGTTATTTAGCAAAAACTATGCTAAAGTGTTAGTTGAAATGCCAATTGAGTCAATATCGACGTTGAAAATTTTTAAAATTTCTAAACCCATAAGCTGAACATTTAATCAATTTTACCTTATTATTAATGCCTTCCACTACCCCACTGCTTGTTCTGTGATCAAAATCTGCAATATAATCTCATCCAACCAATGCCTAATCATCTTCTGAGTTTTGGGAAAATACTTTTGAGATTGTAATAGTTCAGAGGGTGACAACAGAGCTAAAATTAAGGAGCCGTGTGAGGTAAAACTTTCAAGCACGGTTTTCCAGAGGAGTCGCAGAAGTGACTCTCCAACTTAGTTGACCCGCATTTTGCACCGAAGGTAGAAACGCTATGACTGATCCCACAGTGGCTTTAACTCAACTCAAAGTCGCCGAGAAACGGGAATATGTAGTTTATATTCCCTACTATGATGAAAAGAAACGTAAATATTTACCTTATTCGATTAGCCTTTATAAAGAAAAAAGTTTAGAAGGTGCTCGCAATATTGATGGCGGAGATGGCATTCCTTTTGTAGCAACTTGGAACGTCTCTTCTTTACCTGCGGATTTAACCCGTTGTCGGGTTCAGTTTGATGGCAATGCCGATCTCAGTTATGAGGTGATCCTGTGCAACCATGAGTTTATTAAATATTTAATTGAAGTTTTGCAAAATTTTAGCCGGACTCGGACGATTGATTTTTCTCAGGAGTTTTACAAACGGCTCTTGCATTTGGATCATTAATATTGGTTGTTGTTATCTGTTAGGCGTGGAAACCTCTGTTGTTGGGGTTGCGTTCACTAAGTCGTGATCAGTTCAATCAGCAGGTGAGTTTCCTCCCTAAAACAGACCCACCCCCGTTGTTCTATTCATCAATGTTAATCTGTTGACCAATTAAAACCCCTCCTCGCCATTAAAAAATTAAAAAATCAAGAAAACCCCAAAGTTTAAGGAATGGGGTTAAGGATTCACCCTACAATAGAAAAGCTATTGTTCAACTATCTCAATTTCCTTTACAAAGGCTCCTTGCTCTAGTATTTGAAGAGTTTAGACCGCCAAAGGAAAATGTCATCATTTGTTGAATTTAATGAGATTAAATTGAGGAGTAAATTGCGTGGCTGAATCCGTCAAGTATTTATTAATCGGGTCAACAGAGCCTTATACCGGGAAATCGACAATTGCCTTGGGTATGGCTCATCTGTTTCAGGGTAAAGGCTTAGACATTGCTTACGGTAAGCCTTTAGCCACCGATTGGAGTGATGGAGATGAAAAGAACGATGCTGACCTTCAGTTCGTTGCTCAAACGTTAAAATTGTCTGAGGGACAACTTCGATTCCCTATTTTGACTTTGGATGAAACAACCATTCATCGGCGTTTGCTGGGTGAAGATCGGGCTAACTATAGTCAAGCCCTCATGTCCTATCGGCAAAAATCCTCGGCGGATTTAATTTTTCTTGAAGGGCCACGAACCTTGCAAGAGGGACTGTTATTTAATTTATCTGTACCTCAAATGGCCGAGCAATTGGATGCTTGCGTTCTGTTGGTCGCTCGTTTACATTCTCATCTGGCTGTGGATGATTTGCTCTTAGCTCAACAACGTTTAGGCGATCGCTTATTAGGTATTGTTATTAATGATGTTCCCCCGGAAGAACTAGAAATTACAACCACTCAAATGCAACCGTTTTTGGAAGTGCAGGGAATTCCTGTCTTTGGGGTTATACCGAGAAATCCAATTTTACGCAGTGTAACGGTTAAAGAATTAGTCAACCAGTTGAAGGCGCAGGTACTTTGCTGTAAGGAACGCTTAGACTTGATGGTCGAAAGTCTCAGTGTCGGGGCGATGAATGTGAGTTCCGCCATGAAATATTTTGATAAATCTAGCAATATGGCTGTTGTCACCGGAGGCGATCGCACCGATATTCAATTGGCGGCTTTAGAAAAATCTACCCATTGTTTAATCCTCACGGGTCAACTTCCCCCCGCACCGATGGTATTAAGTCGGGCTGAAGATTTAGAAGTTCCGGTTTTATCGGTTGATCTCGATACATTAGCAACGGTAGAAATTATTGATCGCGCGTTTGGTCATGTTCGCCTCCATGAACCGATTAAAGTAGAATCAGTGAATCAACTGATGAAAGAACATTTTCATCTGGATCGCTTTATTCAACGGTTAGGAATTTCTTTTCCCGTATCCGTGATGAATTAAGATTATGAGCAAGGTGGGTGAGGTGATTGTAGGGACGTTGTACACAGCGTCTCTACCAAGCAAGAAACAATTGATCAATATCTTTTCAAAAGATTGTACTGCTTTAAAATTGGAATATCGGTTAAAAGATATACCCAATGACTCACTGTTTAGATGTATCTGCCTAGTTTTGCTCGATTTAGCCAGATAATAACTTTAGCAGGTCGATAAATTTTAGCAATAAAAGGAGCTTGATTTCCTTGAGTTATTTTCTCTATTTTATCAATTGCATTAACAAAAATAGTAATTACATCTTGACGAGAAAGATTACCTGATACCAGAATAAAAACTCGTGCCTGAGACTGGGCAATTTGTTCAACTTCTAAAATATTTCTACTAATGTTGTCATCTTTCGTTAGTACCACCCATCCCCGTTGACTAACAATAGGTAGCCATTCTGTATCAGGAGAATCAGGAGGAAAATGGTTATGATGAAATTCAATTTTAACCCCTAATGATTGTAAGGCATCACCCAGAGATTTTCCTAACGCACGATCTATAAAATAGGTGTAATGATATAGTGCTACGCATTACGGTTAGGACATTTTTAAACCCTGAAACCCTTTCAATTCTTACTGTTCCCTGTTCTCTGTTCTCTGTTCCCTGTTCCCTGTTCCCTTGCGCGTAGCGCTATAGGTCATGCTACCCGTAATTTGGACTCGAATAAAATTGCTGTTTTTATCTGTAAAATAGTACAGTTATAGTCTGAGGCAATTTCTTCTAGGGAGTCCCCTGCATCGTAAAGTTCAGTTACAATTTTTGTAGGAACTCCTGTTTTAGAAATTGTAGGTTTTCCAAAGGAGATATTAGGATCAATCGTTATTATTTTTTCGGGGGAGTCTTCCCCATAAGCTTCAATAAAAGGGAAGAGTCTAGCAGCAATGTTTTCCTCATCCCATTCTATACGGTTAAGAAGATGGTTTAAGACTTGTTTCATGGCTAATTGTCCAGAACGAGACGCATTAATTAAATGTTCGACTTGTTCGATAAAAAGGTCAACGCCATCGCTACTAAATTTTTTGAGAACTAAGGGATGTTCGGTTTTAAATTGTTCACTGATATAGTCAAGAGCAAGTCTGACTTTATCAAGGGGAATATTATGAACGGTACGAATAACTCTCAACACATGGGCTTCTATTAGGTTAGTAAAAGAGAGTTGAGAATAGTCGGGATCTGGACGTTGGATCAGGGGTCTAAAGTCTTTGTGTCCTGTTTTTGTTGGGTAAGAGCGTCCTTTTATCCAAGTTCTAAGAGTCGATACTGGTATATTAAGATATCGGGCAGCATCTACTGTTGAATAAATCGGAACATGATAGGGATATTTTGGGCGGGATATTTTGCTCATTATTAATTTTTAAATACGAGATAGGAAAAGGCTAGAACCCTGATCATAAAAGCGTTATCAGTAGCTAGGATATAGAGTTTCAAGGCAGAACAGATAATCCCCTCCTATAAGTCTTTATTGGGATTATTTTTTAACTTCAAATTCACACGATTTCGATGAATGACCGCTTCAGCAGAATTGGGTTGCATTTCTAAGGCGACACCATAGGAACGATTCGCATCCTGATAACAATTCATTTGTTCAAAGGTCATACCTCGACGAATCCAAGCTTGATAATAGTCGGGTTTCTGTTGAATAATTTTGTCATAAACATTTAACGCATCTTGATAGCGTTGGGCTGATTCTAAGGCTAATCCCCATTTTAACCAAGTAGAATAGGATTCCGGCCAAATTTTTACCGCTTGCTGAAAGGCTTCTGCGGCTTCTGAATACTTTTCAACCTTTTCTAAAGTTTTCCCTAAATGTACCCAGACATCAAAATTATCCGGTTGTACCCGAATCACTTTTTTATAAGCAATAATCGCCTCATCATAGCGTTCTAATTTTTCTAATGCTTCCCCCCGTTGTAAGCCTGCTTTTGTTGCTAAGGCGGTATCTTCTGTGGTCATTTGTACCACTTTATCATAGGCAATTAACGCTTCTTCAAACCGATCTAATTGTTCTAAAGCTTCTCCTCGACAATTCCAAGCATCCAGAAAATCCGGTTGAATTTGCAAGGCATTATCATAGGCAATAATCGCTTCTTGATATTGTTTGAGTTCACACAGGGTTTTGCCTCGACCTAACCAAGCTTCAGGAAAATTAGAGTTTAATTGGGTGGCTTTATCAAAGGATGCGATCGCGGCTTGATATTGTTTTAAGTCTAATAAGGCTTGAGCGCGACTAATCCAAATTGCAGCCGAATCAGGATTAATTTGTAAGGCTTGATTTAAACAAGTTAAGGCGGCTTGATGTTGTTGATGATGCAGTAACGCCATGCCTTTATAAAACCAAACTTCATAATCCTGGGGTTGCAGTTGAATTACCGTATCATAGGACGTAATCGCTTCTGTATATCGCCGTAATTTTTGTAAAGCAATTCCTCGATTAAACCAGGCTTGATAACTCTTGGGTTGCAATTGAATCGCTTGTTCATAAGACGCGATCGCATCGGCATATTTCTGTTGACTTAATAACATTTCACCCCGATTAAACCAAGCTTCATAATTAGCAGGCTGTAATTGAATTGCCCGATCATAAGAAGCCACCGCATCACTATAACGTTCTTCATTCATTAAAGCATTGGCTTGATGATACCAAATCGAAGAAACATTCGGTTTAATTTCAATAGCTCGTTTATAAGAAGCTGCCGCTGCTTTATATTGTAATAATGCTTCTAACGCTAAACCCCGTTCATACCAAGCTTCAAAATTTTCCGGTTCAATAGTAATCGCTTTATCAAAGGAAGCCACCGCTTCTTCACATCGTTCTAATTTAGCTAAAGCAATACCCCGAAACGTCCACGCCCAATAATCTTCTGGTTTAATTTTAATCGCCCGATCATAAGATGCTAAGGCATCTTTATAACGTTTTAATTTCCGCAAACTATTTCCCCGTCTTAACCAGGCAGAATACCAATCGGGTTTATAATTTACCGCTTGATCATATCGTTCAAAGGCAAATTCATAGCGTCCTAATTTATAAAATCGATTGCCTTTATTATATTCAGGCCATGCTTTAAAAACGCCTAAAAATCCTAATTTAGAGGCGGGTTGAGTGGGTGGAGGAGAGTCCACAGGAAACAGGGAGGGGGTTAACTCTTCCGACATGGGCTGTTTGACTCCTGACCAATGAGTGCTAATATCTTCTATCCTACGGTGTCAAGTTGATTTAACAATCCCCCCTATTGTAACCAACGGGGGAATCGACAATCGGAAACGGCTGAATTATCAGAAATCCCGAATTATTTTTTAACCCGACATAGTAGCCAACGCAGAGAGATGGGCGGGTTTTGGATGGGAATAATATCTCGACCCTGTGACCAATGTTCAAACCAATTGGTAGGCGGCCAAGCTTCCGGGGGAAGGTGAGCACGTTCATATTCATAAACTGACTCATCGGATATCAGTTCTAGAGGTAAACTTTTTAAAAGCAGATTAATTTCAGGACGGGTAATCAAGTATGACCATTGAATTTGCCCCATTTCCCGCACTTTATTATTGGGTTCATAGTTGTCATGGGTGATAAACGTATTGAATAAAATTAACCCCCCAGGAACAACCGCATCACAAACTTTTGTTAATAGAGTTTGCACATCTTCTAAGTTGCGAAAATGGGAAATCACTTCCGCAATTAAAGCTAATCGATAATAATTAGCGGGTAAAACTAAAGCCGGGTTGAGAATATTGCTTTGAATCACCCGAATAGGTAAGTTGTTTTCTTTGGCTTCCTTAGCAATAATTTGAGCAAAGTCTGGGGTCAGTTCGACAGCATCTACCGGATGTCCTTTTCGCGCTAAAGGCAGGGTATTGCGACCGACACCCGCCCCAATATCTAAAATGGGACTGCGGGCTGGGTCAGATAAATCGGACGCTACCGCCATTAATTTGGCATCGGGATGTGACCCAAACAACGGCCCTTCACGGGTGGTTAACCAGCGTTGATATTTATTTTCTAAAGAGGCTACTTCCGTTGTCACCGTGATTTTTAATCCACTGGTTAATCCTTGGGTGGGGTCAGGGGGTTCATATTTAAACACTAAACGAGCATGGGGTGAAGCTTGATATCCTTCATTGAGTTTTCGTTCTACAAGCTGACGTAACCCATTCAATTCATCCGGGGTAAAGTTCTGCCCCAATGCGATTAACAAAGCGTTAAACTGACTCATATATTCATCGAGCAAAGCAGGGGCACAAGGAAGCACCAGTTGTCCTCGTGCAGAAGTCAGTCGTTTCACTTTGAGCAAAAGTGCTTTTTCAATTAGATTTTGATCATTGACTGTAATCGGTTGATTCACGGCTACCACGAATACAATATCCTCTTAATGCTGTATAGTAACTTGCCCTGTTGCTCTAATGTATCAGGAAAAGCAAAGAAATCAACAGACTTGTTAACGATGTATTCAAAAAATCTACGGTTTTAAGAACTTAGGAGTCTAATATTTTTATGTGCTTTTCAGCAACGGCAAGTTTTACCGCCAGTCTCTCCTTATCAGTATTAGGAATTGCGACACTAACACAAACGACCTCGAAAAATCAGCTTTTATTAGCTTCTTTTCCGTTATTATTTGCAACTCAGCAATTTTTGGAGGGAATGGTCTGGTTAAATTTGGATCATCAATCATCTCTTCTCTATTTTATAGGAGCTTATGGTTTTTTAGGCTTTGCTACAGGAATTTGGTTAATTTTATGCCCGGTTTCTGTGTATTTATTAGAAAACAATCCGCTTCGCAAAAAAGTAATTTTAACCTTGGCTATCATTGGATTAAGTTTAGCAATTTATCTTCTGAGTTGCGTGATTAGAGAAGGGGTTTTAGCTACTAATTATTCAGGAAATTTGTTNCAAATAGGTTGTAATCATTTAAAACTGATATGAAACAGCTAGAAGTATTACCCCTGTTCCCTGTTCCCAGTTAAGNTCGATTATATTCATTTTCCGTTGCCAGCTTTGGGGGATTATTGCTAACCTTACATTTATTATAACTCATTTGGAAGTGCTATATAACCTTAATTTGCTATATGATCTTAAATTTATTTCTTTCTATGATGTTTGTAAATATTTATATTTGCTAGTAATTAGTGTTCCTTTTTTGATATCAAGCCAAAGGTTATTAGTAATATTTGGCATTGTGGTCATTCTTTCTTTTATTTTGGCGGATAGCTTTTATCAAACTACTTTTATTTCAGTGTGGTGCTTCTTTGCCGCCGCTCTTAGTAGTAGTTTATGGATCATCTTTTTTGACTGGAAAACACATAGCCCAGAACTTAAAAATTAAGACAATACTGACAGTTTTTTCGCCCCATTTTACAAAATTGGAGAGTCAAATTGAGTCGCCAATTTTGTAAAATGAAAACCCCCTGCTTTTTAAGGGGGATTTAGGGACATCTGATCAAAGCTGTAATCAGGGCTTTTTGGCGTTAAGTTAAAACGGATGGAGCTCCTCGCCCTAAAACGATCTTAATTCTATCCTAGGTTTAATCCTGATTAACTCGGAGAAATTTATTGATTCAATACCGATAAAACCGTATCATGAATAATGCCATTACTAACTAAAATCCCCCGATTATCTAACATTTTAGGATTAGAGGCAAAATCTAAAGGTTTACCAAACATATCACTGACTCTTCCTCCCGCTTCTTCAACAACAATTGCCCCCGCCGCGTGATCCCAAATATTTTCTCGATAATTAGGAGTTTTAGGAGAAGGAAGTCGCAAATATAACGCCGCTTTTCCAGAAGCAACCGCCCCATATTTTGCTTGAGAATCCATTTTAATTGCTGGGGCAATAATTCCTACTGCTTTTGCTACAGCATCCTGACGATCAATATCTCCATGACTGGCTTCAACACTGCCCACAAACCGAAGATTTTCTACATCATTTGCCTGCACAACTTGAATCGGAATTTCTTCACCCGTTGCCAAAATTATCATCGTTGCGCCTTGTCCTCGCACCGCAACAAATAAAGCTCCCGGTTCATGATTTTCCACCGGATAAGCCGGACATCCCATCACCCCAACTTTGACTTCCCCGTCTTCAATTAAAGCTAAAGCAATGGCATATTGATCTTGTCTTAAAAATCCTTTTGTTCCATCAATGGGATCTAATGTCCAAAAGCGGTTTCCAACTTTTCCATTCCCTTTATTAATCCAATCTGTAACCTGTTCTGAGGTGGCATCAGGAATAATTTCCTGTACATATTGGGTAATTTTTGCTAAATTTTCTGCCATTTCTGGAGTTTGCAATTCCGTTGCATCTTCTTCCCCGACAACGGGATCATGAGGAAATACTTCTGCGATGGCTTTACAAATAATTGCTTGAGAACCATAATCGGCAACCGTCACCGGACTTTTATCACTTTTCTCCATTGCTGGTGGGATATTCCGACGCACTTTTTCACATAGTTTCCCAGCCGCTAATGTAGCTGCAATTGCAATTTGCTTTTCTTGTTCGTAAGACATAAAAACTCCCATTAGAGGCGACTTACTACGGATTCTATTATTTTAAACAATAAAACGTTAAAGCACAATTTCCATAGATTTTTTCCCGACAAATTTCTAACCCCATAATGGGTTGAATTTGCCAACGATGGGGATGATGCTCAACCGCAATTTCTCCATCCGCAGACAGAAGTTGATATTGGGCGATCGCGTCTAAGGTGGGTTGATAAAGATTACTATCATAAGGCGGATCGAAATAAATACAATCAAATTGTTGCCCCGATAAGGTTTTTAACTTTTCTAAAATATCCCCTCGTATGACTTGAAACTGTTGGGAAGAATCGGCAATTTTTTGCCAATTTTCTTGAATCACTTGACAAGCTTTTCTATGTTGTTCTATCCCAATTACAACCGATGCTCCTCGACATAATGCTTCGGCTCCCATTGAACCGCTTCCGGTACATAAATCTAACCAGCGACAGCCTTCTATTTGACCCTGCCAAATATTAAAAACTGCTTCTCTGACCCTGGCTAATGTGGGGCGTGTTTCTTCCCCTGGTAAAGTTTTAATTAAGCGATTTCCTGAGATTCTTAAACTCAAAAATAAAGTCCTCCACTGCACAAAATGGGAGAGTCTACCTTCAAAATATAGCAAATCTCAAGAGATCCAACACAAAATGATATTTTTTTAGAAGATAATCTGGTGAATGTTTTAATTGAGTTTTTAGATCTCTTTTTAGAGTAGGGAACAGAGAACAGGTAAGTTTATAGGGGTGTACGGCTTAGGTTTTAGTATCAGTCTATGTTCTAATCACCAGGTGCGACTCCTATGTCTGCTTCAGTGATGAAACCCCTCAAAAGGACTCTCTTTAGGACAGAAAATAATTATATAATCTAATCTATCTACCTAATAAATTTTAAATTTCAAAACAAAGGTGGGTTTACAATTCTTAATAAAAGCTAAATTAATGAGAATTATTTTTCTTAAGGGAACGACTTGACAAGGTTTGGAGCGAATGTTAGCATTTTAGTAGATAGGCTAAATTGCAACATCTATATCTTGATCCCAAAACATCAGCCATAATAGCCATTCTATCGTTAAAAATCGATTCAAGCCTTCAAAAATTATCTAAAATCAACTGACCTCGCGCACATCTTAAATATCGCCCTTTGCTACCCCTACTTGACAAAAAAGCAAAAATGTGATAACCAACTCGAAATTTATAGAAGTGATGGGGGAAACGGTCAGGAGTCAGAACTTGAATTTTCCCCTATCTTATCCCAACAAGTCCAAACCCATCTAACTACCATTACCTTCTCGACCATAGGCTTGCCAAGCCAGATCAACTAAGGCATCAACTAACGCCACCGCCACAACTGCACTACCCTTGCGTCCGTCAATGCGGACATGGGGAACCATCGAATCATTTAAACGGGACTTGGCGACATCAGCCCCGACAAAACCTGAAGGAGTCGCAATTACTAAAGCGGGTTTAATCTCATCCGCTTCAATTAAATCGACAATGGCAGAAAGGGCTGTTTGTTCTTGACCAATAACAAAAATCGCTTCAGGATAGCGCTTTGCTAAGGTTTCAATCCCCCAAGCCGAGCGGGTTTTTTCCCGTTGGGGTCGTGTTACCGCCTCCATCGAACAATAAACAGGATTAGCAAAGGTTGAAAGAATGCGGGGAGTAATCCCCACCTGTACCATGGGCACATCAACAACAATCGTTGTCCGAGCCGCTAAAGCCGCCGCCCCCCCTTGTAACGCTTGGTCAGAAAAACGAACTAAACTTTTATATTCAAAATCCGCCGTCGAATAAATCACTCGACGAACAATTTCGTATTCGGCTGGCGAAAATACATGATCGCCAATTTCGTCATCAATAATTCCTAAACTCTGGGCATCGGTAATATGCCATTCCATTGTGACTCGCCGATTGTTAGCTTCTTCAGTTCTGTGGCTAAGGAAAATTGACTTAGCACAACCAGATTACAACTTATTCAGTGTATCAGGTTGTTGGCGTTGTGACGAGAAATAGGGTGTAGGAGTAAGGTCGTGCCAGCGTCCGCGCACCTTGACAATCAACCGTCAACCGCCAACGGTCAAAGCCCTTAAGCTTCTGGGGAGGAGGAGTGATTGAACACCGGAGTCAGAAAAGCCACTAAGAAACCAATCAGGAAGCCAGAAATATTGCGAACAAGGGGAAGCCATTCCTGGGTACGAGAAACAACAGGGCCAATTCCAAAGGCAATGAATAAAATCCCCCACAAAGGAGAGAAAATTAACGCCCATTGCCATGCAATCACTTGTCCGGGTTTGCGGGGAATACTGGCGATACCACAAATCACTCCACCGAGAGCCGAGGTAATTAAGGTTAAAATCCACTGTTCTTGAGGAAGTCCGGGAACAACTCGACAGCCACCTTGAACTAAACAGCCTTGAATCGTATCAATGGATTGGAGTACCGATTGGTCTTCTCCATTTTCTCGAATAAAATATTGATTTCCGAAGCGGGTTTGTAATTCTACCCAAAATGTCCGAGACAGAAACGGGTAAACCTGACGACCGACGCTAAAGTTGAGAATATTCCCACCCCGTTCATCGGCGACTAATAAAACGCTTTTATCATCCAGTCCCCAATAGTCTTTAACGGCGCGCCCTGGGGTTTGGTCAAATTGAGTTAAGACTCTCAGTTTCCATCCTGTTTGGGTTTCAAACTCTTCTATATCTTTTGCTAATAGGTTTTCCTGAACGTCGGTCAGAATTCCGGCGAGGTCAATGACGGGGGTTTGAATTTTAGGCAGTAAATCAGGATTATTAAACGCATGAGCAACGGGTGCAAATGCCCAAGTCGAAAACACTAGAGCAAATACAGCAAGAGAGAGAAGCAATCTGTGCAGCCAATTCTGTTGCATGGAAGTTCCTATCAATGTCTATAAATGTAAGCAATATGGGTTTTTTGTTAACCCGGAGATCATCCGACTCTCATATTTCTTTACAATTTTTAACTTTATCACAAAATCGGCAATCAGGATTACAGTTTCTGGGGTTGTCATACCGTTCAAAGCCCTACTCCTAGGAGATTGAGGGAAATTAAGGGAAAAGATATAGTGCTACCCATTACAGTTAGGACATTTCTAAATCCAGCAAAAGGATTCATTGCTGACTGTTCGGTGTTCGGTGTTGCCTCACTGGGTTCAGGGATTTTATCAAGAACAAAAAACAGTAGAGATATTGAATTTAAACTTCATATCTCTACTGGGGGGATGAGGGTTATTAGAATTTGTTCCAGTAATGCCTGGGCTGATCTTTAATATTAATCTCGTGGAGGTCTACCCGTATCTTGAATGATTTCCTGACCTTCCTCTCTAGCTTGGCGGCACAGAGAAGGTAAAAGCTGTTGTTGGGATGTAGTATTCAGAATAGGACAGGGAGACTCTACAGAAAAACTCGACCGAATAAACTCCGAAGCTTTCGCTGGCGTAGAGGTTATCATTGATGACAGGGTTACGGTTAAAATTAGCAGACTTTTGTGTAACATCATTGACTCCTTCTGGGATGATTAAAGTGTTAATCCGCCTTGTAAACCCGTGAATTATTGAACTCAAATAAGGGTTTCAGTCAACTTAAAAGGTTTAATTTAGAGGGGGGTATTGGCGGATTTAATTGCTATTAGATGGGTGGATAGCGGATGGGTGTAATGAATGGGAAATTTTCAAATTAATGAATAATAAAACTTTCCAAAGTGAACACTCTACTTTACAATTTCCTTGGCGTTGATCAGGAATAGTTGCCATTCATGAGTAGGTTCTTATCATAGATTCATTTTATTTATATTTCAGGAGAGAGGGTCAACTTTTCCCTCTCTATTCCCTAGGATAGTTCGCTATTTGGGAGAATTCGAGTCTAGTTATTCCACTTTCTCTAGCGTCACTTAAAGTTGCTATATTACATTTATACTACTTAATAAAGTTCTGTAAAAACACTATCTTAGGAAGCAGGGAACACCAGATAATACTTCTGGCTGTTTCAGGCTAGTTGTAATAATTTACAACTGCTATAGCAATCCCAAATAGGTTGTAATCATTTAAAACTGATATGAAACAGCTAGAAGTATTACCCCTGTTCCCTGTTCCCAGTTAAGCTGTTCCCTGTTCCCAGTTAAGCTGTTCCCTTTTGAGCAGAAATTTTGGATACAAATCAAATAGGATTGCTATATATGATGTTTCAATCAAAAAAATGGCACATTTCAAGGGATAATCTCTAATTTTTAATTAAAATTTATTCCCCCTAAAGGAACAGAAATTAAATCATCAAATTGGGTATCACGAATTCGTTTTAATTCCCACATCCATTTCGTTTCAGCATCAATTTGTTGATAATATTTTTGAGCTAAATTTTGCTCTTTTCCAACATCTGTTTCTTGCCATAATTTTAATGCCATATCTCGTCTTTTTTGACAAATAACCGTTTCAATAGAAGCCACGGAACTGCGAATTACTAAACGAGCGCGACGGATATCAATTTCTGTATGTTCATCCAAATAAAATAAATGATAAAATTGCTTTGTAGGTTGATTTTCCTGTAAACAAACTTGTTGTAATTCCAGAATCAAATCAACGGAATCTAAATCCTTTTCAGCTATTTCTTCAATTTTAGTAATTTCTCGCCAGAGAAACCGATGATGGGCTAAACTAAACTGTAAATCTCTCGCTTCTAAGGCATCCTGAATGGTCAGACGGTATTCAGGACAATGTAAATAAATTCTCAGCAGTTTCACTTCCGCTTCTTCTAATAAACTCCGTTCAGAATTAAGAGTTAGTAAATCAGAAGATACCTTTTGTTTTTCATGATCTGAATAAGGTTTATTAACTTGAGTTTGTAAATTTTTAGCGAACAAAGGAACTAATCGAGATTGTCCTTGGCTGAGAAGTTCAGCACAGTATTGAATATAATGAGTTCTTTGTATGCCGTTGTCAATTTTTCTTAATAATTCTACCATCACTTTTGAAACTTGTTGCGACTGGGCAACGGTTTCCAAGCTTTTTCCGATTAAAAGCCGTTGAATTTGCCACTCAATCCATGAGGGAGAATTCAAGACTAATTTTTGATAATCTTCGGCAGAATTATAGATTAAAAATTCATCAGGATCTTTCCCGGAGGGAATATTTAAAATCCGTAAATTAATATATCCTTGATAAGCCAAATCTTCAATTTCTCCGATGGCGCGTTCGGCGGCTTTATTTCCCGCAGCATCCGCATCAAAATTCAGAATAATTTGTTTAGATTCTGTATAGCGAACTAACTGCCGAACTTGATTTAAACTTAAAGCAGTTCCTAAAGATGCTACAACATTTTCAATTCCCGCCCTATGTAAAGCGATCGCATCAAAATACCCCTCTACAACAATCGCTAAATCCTGTTTACTAATCGCATTTTTGGCTTTATCTAAGGCAAATAACGTTTTACCTTTATCAAATAATTCTGTTTCGGGAGAATTGAGATATTTCGGAAGTTCATCCCCTAAACTCCGACCTCCAAATCCAATCACTCGCCCTTGACTATCCTGAATGGGAATCATTAACCGATCTCTAAACCGATCATAATAGCCATTACCCGTTTTTCGAGGCACAATTAACCCCGCCTGTTCTACTAATTCCGCCGGAAAATGCTTCTGTTCCACAAGATAATCATAGAGGGTTTCCCATCCTTGGGGGGCGTATCCTAACTGAAAATATTGAATTGTATCTTCTTTAATCTGACGTTTCAATTTTAAATAATCTAAGGCTTGTAATCCTTCCGGCTGTCTTAAAGCGTGTTGATAAAAACTTGTGGCGATCGCTAAAATTTCATATAATTGTTCTCGTAAAGAAATCTGTCTTTGTAATTCCTGCCGTTTTTCGGGCTCTAAGGTTTTTACCGGAATTTGATAGCGTTTTGCTAACTCTAAAACGACCTCACTAAAGGAACGTTTCTCCAAATCCATGATAAATTTCAGGCTATTTCCCGCCGCCCCACATCCAAAACAATAAAACATTTGTTTCGTCGGACTAACGGTAAAACTAGGGGTTTTTTCTTCATGAAAGGGACACAACCCCACAAAATCTTTTCCCCGTCGTTTCAAGACCACTTTCTCGGAAACAACATCATAAATATCAGCGCGTTCTTTAACGTCCTCTATGGTATCGGGATGAATTCGGGGAGTCAGCATTGGAGATGAGATTAAAATTGTAAATCTTTATTTTGCCATAAAATACCCCTGATGATCCCTTTAATCTTCTTATTGTCTGATTTTTTTAAAGGTATCCTTATTTACAATGGGCATAAATTCAAGAACTTGAACTTGCTATTGTCGTTTTATATTCAACGGTTAATTAACTAAATTCTCAGCAATTATTGAATTTTCTGTCATCTCTGAATATTTTTTTGATTCTGAAGTAGCGGATGTTGTAGGGATTTTTAAACTAAAAACAACAACTAACTGATGATTTTCAATATGAATATTATTGTGCGATTCGTTTAACCTAAAATAAGCCAAAAAGCTTATGGGACGGTTAGCCTAGCTACCTAGGTAGTTAGAGATAACTAATTACATTTATGGGTGAAATTCTGTGAATTAAGTCCCATCCCTCAAGTGCTGAGGTGAAAGCATAACCCCTAGTCTGCTTAAGTAGCAACTAACAGACTAAAGCGGGGTTAAAAGGTAGAACTACTGGTAGCCAAATCTGGTAACTATCGAGCAAGAAGTCCATGTGTAGCGAAAGCAAAGATGCGTTTGAACCATCGTTAACAGAAATGGTGTAATGGGCTAAATTCAAGATAAAACTTGATAAACACCAAGCCAAAAGGCAAGGATTAGGGCATAAGCGGTTGATAATCCGACTTATAAGCACCGCCCAATAAACCCGGTGGATAGCATCACGCTAAAGACTTCAAACAAATGTGTAATCGGAACGAAGTAACCCCTAATTATCTCTGGTAAAAGGTCGATAACCAGTAAGTAGCTAACGAATGGTAATTAGGGGAGGGATGGTATCAAAAGCGAATGCCCTTGGTAATGCAAGGGATATGCTGACAGATACTCGGTAATTCCAAAGAAATAGAACAAGTAGCAATGAATAAATCTAAAACGCTGAACAAAAATCAGACGGTGGAGTGGAAAGACATCAACTGGCGCAAGCTAGAACGGGTGACTTTCAAGTTGCAAAAGCGCATATTTCGAGCGAGTGAACGAGGCGATGTTAAAGCAGTTCGCAAACTTCAGAAGACCCTGATTAGGTCTTGGTCAGCAAAATGTATCGCTGTACGTCGGGTAACACAGGACAATCAAGGCAAAAATACCGCAGGAGTGGACGGAGTTAAATCTCTGACCCCAAAACAACGGATGAGCCTTGTAGGACGATTAAAGTTAACAGGTAAGGTTAAACCTACTCGTAGAGTAATGATACCCAAACCGGGAACAACTGAAACTCGTCCATTGGGAATACCCACAATAGACGACCGTGCATTACAAGCGTTAGTCAAACTAGCATTAGAACCCGAATGGGAGGCTAAATTTGAACCTAACAGTTACGGTTTCAGACCAGGACGTTCCTGCCACGATGCAATCGAAGCAATATTCAATAGCATCCATCAAAAAGCCAAATATGTGCTTGATGCTGATATCTCAAAATGCTTTGATCGTATAGACCATCAAGTGTTAATCTCCAAAATACATACATACCCCACTTTAAGCCGTCAAATTCAAGTGTGGCTCAAAGCAGGGTACTGCGTCGGAAAACAACTTTTTCCTGCCCATGAGGGAACACCACAAGGGGGGGTGATTTCACCTCTACTTGCAAATATTGCCTTACATGGTATGGAAGAAAGAGTCAAGCAATATGCAGAAACTCTAAAAGGACATAAACAAAATAACCGTAATGCCCTTAGTTTAATCCGTTACGCTGATGACTTTGTGATAATCCATGAGGATGTAAACGTTGTCAGAAAGTGTCAAGAGATAATCGCTGAATGGTTGAGTGATATGGGATTGGAATTAAAACCCAGTAAAACAAAAATAACCCACACCCTCAATGAAATTGACGGAAAAGTTGGGTTTAATTTTTTAGGATTCCATATACAACAACACGAAGTAGGTAACTACAGAAGTGCCAATAATTCCAAAGGAATTCCACTAGGTTTTAAAACAATAATCACACCCTCAAAAACCAAAATCAAAACTCATCTTATCAAGATAGCTGAAGTAATAGATACTTATACGACCGCCCCACAAGCTACTTTAATTAGTAAGCTAAACCCAATAATTAAAGGGTGGTCAAACTATTACTCAACAGTTGCTAGTAAAAAAACTTTCTCACAAGTTGATCATCTAACTTATGATAAGTTGAGAACATGGGCAAGAACAAGGGGAAAAGGGGACATCAATAAAGATAAATACTGGAGAACAGTAGGCAACAAAAATTGGTGTTTCAGTACAGAAGACGGATTAGAATTAATCACTCACGCTAGTACGCCAATCGTAAGGCATACAAAGGTTAAAAGCGAAGCTAGTCCGTATGATGGCAACTGGACTTATTGGAGTAAACGAAGAGGCAAATATCCTGAAACTCCTAACAGGGTTTCTAAATTAATCAAGAAACAAAAGGGTATTTGTCCTGACTGTGGTCTGTATTTCACAAGTACAGACATTGTAGAGGTTGATCATATTAAACCAACATCATTAGGTGGAAAAGACACTTATGATAATCTGCAACTTCTACACAAACATTGTCACGACATAAAAACGGCCCACGACGGTTCTTTAATCAAGAATCATGACAATAACCCGTTTTGAATCGTACCTATAACAAAGGTGGAATTATCAAGGAGCCGTGTGAGGTGAAAGTCTCACGCACGGTTCTGAAGGAGAGGTAGAAGTGGTAACGCTTCTATCGACTCTAACAACATTAACAACACTTTTTTCAGTCAGCAAACTATCAACGGGAATCTCAGGGGGTGTCTGTCGTTTATATCCGGCTTCTTCTAACCATTCAGTCACTTCTCGCCAACTTTCTATCCGAGCATCTAACTTATCTACCAAACTTTTCACATATCGATATAACGTCACACAGAGGTCAGTTTTCACACCTTCCTCAACTTCTATCCCAAACTAGAAGCTAAGTATGAAGTTAGTTTGGCTTGGATTGGAGATTCACGGTTATACTTACTCAGCCCAGAAAAAGGCTTACAGCAACTTACTCAAGATGATTTAGAAGTAAAAAAAGATGCGTTTGAAATGATTCGAGAAGATCCACCTATGTCGCAATATTTAAGTGCAGACATGAAGGAAAATTGGCAGATTCATTTTAAATTACAAGAATTGGATCAACGTGGATGTATTCTTGCTTGTACTGACGGATGCTTTCAATATTTACCTGCGCCTTGGGAGTTTGAAAAGTTATTGTTAAATACATTGAGTCAATCTGAGGATATGAAACAATGGGAAGATTCGTTAAATAAACGGTATCAAGATATTAAGCAAGATGATGTATCTCTTATTCTTTGCTCAATAGGATATAATAGTTTTGATGATTTAAAACAATCCTATCAAGAAAGATTTGATTATTTAACAGAAAAATTTTATTTCAAAAATAAAAATTTGGGGGAATTACAAACGTTATGGCAGGAATATAGAGAAAATTATGAATTCTATTTAGAACAGGAAGAAAAACAGCAAATTGTTCAAACTATTGTAGAAATAAATACAGATTCTGTTCCAAGTCCAGAAATTATTTCTGTCTCATGTGAAAATAATGAACCTACCGTAGATCCTGTAGTAGAAATAATCCCACATAGTGATGAAGAAAACAAAATCCCCAATAACTTAGAATTAGCTGAAGTAAACTTAAAAAATAATAATATTAAGGATGCTATTCACGATTTAGAAACAGTGTTTGCAGATGAAAATATTGATTCTCAGGTTAAAGAAGATTCTCGGTTTGAAGATTTAGGACAACTGCTAGAAGAACATTTGAATATAAGTGATCGTGATCTTATAGCAAATTTACACTATTTTATAGGATGGATTAACTACCTATCTAATAACTTAGTTAAAGCGAGGTATTATTGCAATGAAGCAAGTCAATATTATCAAAGTAAGTTAAGTGACGAAACGGTTACAAACAACTATGAAAAAAAGAGGAAAATGCAAGAATTAATCCGTAAAATTGACAATTTAACACAAATTTCAGAAGAAGAAAACTAAATTATGTCTTACAAAACAGGCGATGTTATTGGTAAATATACCGTCAGTCGTGATTTTGACAGCACTAATGGCGGTCAGTGTCAATGGGGATTTGCAAAAGCGGGAGCAGAGGAGGTTTTTATTAAAAAATTCTTAAGTCCTGTTTATCCAGGTAACTCTGCACCAGGAAGTGAGAAAGGGAAACAAAAAAGACGAGATCAATGTGAAGTTTTTGAAAAAAAACAGTTAGCTATTATGAAAGCTCTTTCTGCTTGTGGTGATGGGGGGTTAGTTGTCAGGACAATAGACTTCTTTCAACATGGTGATGACCATGGAAGTCATTATTTTAAAGTTTCTCAAAAAGTTGATACTAGCTCCTTATCTAATAAAGTCCATGAGTTAGAAATGAAAAAACGGCTGTTTGTGATGTTAACAGCAGCAGGAGCTTTAAAGATTCTTCATGGGAGTAGAATTATTCACCTAGATCTCAAACCTGATAATATTCTGATTCAAGAATGGGAAAATCGTTTAATCGCTAAGATTATTGATTTTGATAATAGTATATTAGAAGGAGAACCCACAACACCCGAATTTTTGGTCGGAGATCAAGTCTACTATTCACCAGAGTTTGCTGAATATATTAATACAGAAGGTAAAACCCCAGCACCCAATCAAAAATCCGATATTTTTTCCCTGGGTTTAATCTTTTGTCAATACTGGACAGGTTCACTCCCGACTTTTCCCAAGCGTTATCAATACGCTTATCAAACAGTTTCTAGTGGTCAAGAATTAACACTTCCTGAGTGTTTAAACCTTGAAATGCCTCCACAAAGCCGTATCAATATTAGCAAAGGTTTGACCCGGAGTACCCCAAGTAAAAGCTATTCTAATCCCACACATCATAAAATTAAACTATTAATTGAAAAAATGTTAGTTTTAAAGCCAGAAAATCGCCTATCTATTGTAGAAGTTCATAAGATTTTACGACATCTTTATCATTATGATACGTTGCCAACAGAAAATATAGATAAGTCAACTTTATCTAGTGATAAAACAGCAAGGAGTGGTTCACGAGTTAATAAAAACATGAGAAAATCTTAATATCTAAATTATTATGGGACTGTATAAATGTAAGACTTGCACTCATGAATTTAAATCCGATGTATTACCTTTAGAATGTGATATTTGTGGAGGTAAAAATTTAGTTGCTTTAGAAAAAAGTTCAAAATCTGTAAAAAAACCAATAATCTCCGATGCTAAAAAGAAGCGAAGTAATTTTAGTCAATTTTTAGCTGTTTTTTTAGGAATGGCTTCTAGTTTAGTCTTCTTCGTTGGTTTGAAGTTGGGTTTACATATTATTTCACTTAACCTGAAGATTCAAAATCTTCAGCGAGAAAGAGATGGGTTACAAACACAACTCAACCAATTACGTCAAACAACAATTGTTCGTTTTTGTAATCAAACTCGTGGCGAAACAATTAATCTTGCAGTCGGTTACTGGGATGGAAATAATGGAACAGAACTGCGAACAAAAGGATGGTTGACTATTTATCCGAGTAGATGTGAAGAGGTTGATCTAGGAAGACGCTATACAGGTGATGTTTATATGTACGGACAAAGCGGAACTAAATTTTGGAATTCAAATTTGCCTAATTTATCTTTTTGTGTTAATAGCTTAAGAGGATTTGATTTTATCAATGCTAATCAAATGCCTTGTAATGAAATAGGCGAGAGAAAAGTTCAGATGAAAGTCTTTGCAGTAACTCCTGGTATAACGCTATGGAATTTAGAAGAATAATTTAATTAAAAATTACTGTTTTACAAATGTGATCGCTCTCACCCTAACTTACCCAAATCAGTAGAAAATGTTATAATCACCTTAGAATTAAGCAAGATTTAATCAATGAACATCACTTTCCTGTTTAAACTTTAAGCCCGTGTTGTGGTATAATAAATGTAGTTATATTCAGTAAATTCTCTAAGGTATAACAATGCAACTGGAAGACTATTTCAACTTTTTAGCCCCTAATGATATTCGTTTGAAAGGTTCACGCATTGGCATTGAAACCATTCTTTATGAGTACATTTATCGAAATCGGACTCCAGAAGAAATCGCTAAAATCTACACTTCCTTAAGTTTAGATCAAGTTTATGCCACAATTTTATATTATTTACAGCATCAAGAATCGGTAAGTCAGTATATTACTGAATGGTTGGAATGGGGACACCAAATGCGAGAAGAACAACGACAAAATCCATCCCCTATTGTTCAAAAATTAATGAAATTGAAAGCAGAAAAGGAAGCTACAAAATTGAAAAATGCTTAAATATCTCATGGATGAAAATGTTAACCCAATTTATATTAATCAACTAAGACGGAGAGAACCCGATTTAGTAATTCGTTCTGTGGGAGAACCTAATACTCCACCAACAGGAACATTAGATCCAGAAATTTTGATTTGGTGTGAAGTTTATAAGTTTGTCCTTGTCACAAATAACCGCACATCAATGCCTGTGCATTTAGCGGATCATTTACAGCTAGGTCGTCATATACCAGGGATTTTTATTCTTAATTCTGAAATGGGAATTGGAGAAACAATAGAGGAGTTAATCCTAATAGCTGCTGGTTCCTTTGAAGAAGAATATCAAAATCAAATTATTCATTTACCTATCGCTTTAAGAAGGTTTTAGTTACCGGAGCCACTGGGCTTTTAGATCAGAAATTAGGGTTGAGATTGCATTCTTTAGGTCAGGATGTTACCGTTTTATACCCTAACTTAATAATAGGCGATCGCTTACAAAAATTAGATCTCAATAGGACACAAGAGCAGGAATTTCCCACACCCGATGCCCTGTAACAAAATTCACCTTTACTGAATAATAGGTATCCCCTTCGATAAGGAATCATTCTCCCAACTTCTAAAGGGGTGAATTTCGGTTTCTTCATCAAGAACCGCCACAACTCGATCATAAATTTCCTGGGCGTGTTCAGGAGAATTGCCAATACACGTTAATCCTAATTTGCCATAACGAGATAAACATCCCATTAAGTGAAAAACGGTTCCCGTTTCTGTACTATTATTAAAATGTAATTCATGATTGACAATAATATCCATTAAATCATTCGGTAATAACCCCTGATATCGTTCACTTTGTAAATTATCAGAGGCAATATAAAATTTAGGACGAGATTGTTGACTATAAAATAGCCCCGTTTTTAAATCATAAGATCCATTCGTTAATAATTTTAACGTCATAAAGGGATGGGTCGTCCCACCACGACGTAAATTGATTTCTATGGCCTGTAAATCCCACTCAGAACTGTCGGGTTGATGCACCGCAATAAAATCCACACTAAACCGCTCTAACGCCCCTTTATCCGCTAAATTTTGACCAATTTTTTCCCCCATTTCTTGTAATTGTAATCGATAAGCTTGTTGGGCTGGAAATCGACATCCTTGAAACACTTGACCATCGGGGCCACTTAAAATTTGATCATGGGTGGAGAGAACTTCAACCTTTCCGGTGGGAAAAATTTCACACTGAACACTCGGCGATTGTTTAATTTCTCCTTCAATAAAGGCTTCTACAATAGCTCCTAATTCTGAAATGCGATCGCTAAAAGTTTCCCAAGTTTCATCAGGGGCTTGAAACCTTAAATGATGCCAGGACTTTTGGAGGATTTTTGCTCTTTCATGAAAAGTTAAATCTTGGAAAGGTCTTAAATCTAATAAAGCATTTCCTTCCCCTGAAAATCCCTGATTCAGTTTAATCACCATCCGTTTTAAAGTGGGTTGACGATCCCATAATTCCAGGGCAACTTGTGTTAAATCTTCGGAATTCCAAACTAAAGGGCTGCCATCAGGATGAGGAATTCCGACTTCACTAAAGATTTGCCGACTTCCACTTTTAGTCCCCCAATAATTTAAGTCAGGATCAACTCCAAATAACGGGATATCTAATTGTACCGATAATTCCCGTTCTAAAGGTGTGGAATTAAAACAAACCATATAAGATTTATTCGGTCTTAAAACTTGATGAATTCGGGAAATTAAACGGGGACGTTCTAAAATTTTTTGGGTTAAGGGTTTAGGGGAAGTATCATAGGTTGAAAACAACAGTAAACGATCCCGAACATGGCTAAGGGGAATTCCGGGCATTAAATGTAAATAATAATCAATCACCGTCGGATGAACCGGTTGAGAAGACACATAAATCAACCGCATTTGAGGGTTGCGTAATCGAATTAAAGAAAAGAGTAATCGTTCCTCATATTGATGGGCGCCTTGAACTTTTTCTAATTGATGGCTATCTAAACTCAGAGAGGGAATCACGACGACATCTTGATCTTTTAATTCCTGATAGCTTAAAGTGTGAAACCGTTGGCGAAGTTGAGTTTGTAATTCCCGAAACCGTTGAACAGTGTTTGTATTGGAGTGAGGTAATCCATTCATAACCCTAACCTGTTGAACCCGATATTACCATCTTAGTTTAGGGGATCAACCAGATAGAGGTTTTGATAAAAATTGCAAAATTTTGTTACTTGAGTTCCCAGAGTTGGGTTTGTTGAGCAACCTTTTCTAGCTGATAGTTAGAAGTTTCAATCCTTTGGCGTAATTCTTGAGAGGGGTTGAGAACGAAAATTTTTGGCCCTATTGGGAGTAATAATAGATTCGGTTGAGAATTGACCATAAATAGTTTGATGTTGGGATTCAATTCGTAACTCAGCGAAATAATATTGCCTAAATTTGTATAATCAATTCCTTGATCCACGATGAGAGTAGCTGATGGATTTTGATTCAAATAACGAGCCATTTGGGGAATTTCATGACTGGGAACTTGATGCCACCAGCTTTGAGAATTGGCACTGATACTAATCGAAATAATACTGGAAGTGAATAGGATTGCTAAGAGTCCTCGCCAGAATATTTCTCCATCCATTAACGAAATTTTATTACTCTGAATATGGGTAGAAAATAAATAAGCAACGGCTAATTGAACCGCAGGAAAACAGGGAGTTAAAAAGCGAGTTACCCCAGAACGTCCTCCCCCTAAAAGCACATCAGGTAAGGCTAAGATTAAAAGGGGAACTAAAATTGATGTCCAAATAAATAGACGAGTGGGTCGATTTGTTTGTAAGCTAATTTGATAGAGTGCTGCTACAATAATTAAAATAAAAGGCAGCCTGAGTAAGTACATTTGAATGCTATTAAAATCAAAATTGATATCAATAAATAGACAGGTAAAACTCAAGATCCATAACTTAATTAAGTTGAGTAAACTCGTGGGATAGGCTGACCAATGTGTAACATCTATAGCTTGTTGTAAATTATTGATTAAAATGATTAACCAAGGACTATAAGCCAGAATAGCGATCGCAATTGCTGCCAAAAACTCTAACAAAAAAGTAGAGAAAGGAAGTTTTTTCCTTCGGTAAAAGGACGGGGAAGGTTCAAGACTCAATAATAGAATATAAGCTCCATGACCAATAATTGTTAACCCGAATAAAATATGGGTATAGAGTCCTAAAATACAAGCTAAACTATAGCCGCCCCAAAATAAAGGATGTCGCCAACGGACGGCTTTGAGTAAGTAATAACTACTTACAATTACCATCAAGGTGAGTAAACTATATTGTCGGGCAGTTTGAGCAAATAAAATATCAAAGGGGGATAAAGCAAGAAAGGCTGTCGCGAGTAAAGCGGTTTGGGAAGATTGAAACAGTTCCCAAGCCAATAAATACATAAACGGTAAGGATATTAAACTAATTAAAGCGGGTAAAAGACGAGAAGCCAGAATAGAATTACCGCCTACAAACATCCATCCTCGTGCCAATAAAAAGTAAAAGGGAGAATGTTGAGGATCTTCTGTGGCTAAAGAATTGAGGGTATCTAGGGGGGTACTTCCGGGTTTAAGTTGTTGATATTTTAGGAGATCAATGGGGGAAACAATACGATTTTGATAGAATTCTTGGGCGAATTCTTGACTGGTATATCCCGCCGCCCGCAGGTTCGTATAAACTTCATCATGCCAATAGATTTTTCCATCTAATGCTACAAAGCGAAAGCTGACACCAACAACAATGGCAACAATTAAAAATAACGGCAGAATCTGAAGGCGAATTTTGTTAAAAATTTTTTGGGGATGGAACATAACATCCGGTTACATTAAGTTTAATATTTTTATAGGAGGGAACAGGGAACAGGGAAGAAAAGGAAAGAGAGAATAGGAAATTGAAGGATAGAATATAACGTTTAATTTTTGTGTTCTTGATTAAAAAAAGCAGGGAATTTCCCTGCCTAAATTGGGCTCAAATTCTAAACAATTTTAAGCAAAGGATGAGTTAGGGACTTTGGAATCTAGTTCTAACTCATCCAGTCTTAAGACTTAATCTTAGTACAGAGAAGTAGAAGGTTTGTGAACAATGAAGCTCAACACTTGGCACTGTTTCACGTTGTCAAAACCCATGACGCGAATAAAAGATTTGGAATATTCTTGGCGGCAAGCTTGGATTTCATTTAACACTTCTTGGGGGGTAGAAGCACCGAACAGAGGCAACTTCCACAGTGTCCAATAGTGTTGGGTGGGTTCAGAAGATTCGCTGAATTCTACACCAGGGATATATCCTTGAGCCAAAATGTATTGGATTTGCTTGACGATTTGAGCATCGGTCAAGGGGGGGAGATAGGATAAGGTTTCAAAACGACGTTCTTTTGGTAATGTCCGCATTGTTGTTTCTGAAGTTCAATCCACTAAAGGTTTACACGCAATGGCAATTAATCTTTACACTCACCGAGGCTCGGCATTTGGTTCCGAGTCGGTTTGTAATTCTGTCTCTGGGTTAGGTTCAATACTACTCAGTTGCGTCATTCGTTCTAAATACTGACGGCGATAATCTATATTGGCTTTTTGAATATTGTCACGAACCATTTCCGGTAAATAATCAGCGACTTCATCCACCAGATGGTCTCGTACCGTCATAATGCGAAAAGCCATTTCCTGATTTTCTTGAAGCATTTCCTGTAGATAAGCTTCTCCGTCCTGAATTTTACCCGTTGAGGAAAATCCACTCAGCCAAATTGCTTGTCCAGGGTTCGTTTCCCGTAATTGATTCGTAATAATCCTAACAGCCTGATAGGTCAGGTAGCTTGCCAGCACCTTTGATGTTTCTTTCGCAACTTGTTTGATATCCATAGGCTGACCTAACCCTCTTGATTGTGGATTTAGATTTTAGATTTTGGATTGAGTTGTAACCACAACTGACTTGATTTGTCAAGCTTGACCCAAAATCCAAAATCCTGAATCTCCAATCAATTAGACGGTATCCATCGACTCGAATTCAAACTTGATTTCTTTCCACAGTTCGCAAGCAACAGCCAGTTCAGGAGACCATTTGCAAGCTTCGCGGATAACGTCGCCGCCTTCACGGAAGAGGTTACGGCCTTCGTTACGAGCTTGGATACAAGCTTCCAGAGCCACACGGTTAGCGGTTGCACCCGGAGCATTACCCCAGGGGTGTCCGAGGGTTCCACCACCGAACTGTAAGCAAGAGTCATCGCCGAAGATTTCCACCAGGGCGGGCATATGCCAAACGTGAATCCCACCGGAGGCAACGGGCATAACCCCAGGCATAGAAGCCCAATCTTGGGTAAAGTAAATCCCACGAGCGCGATCGACTTCAACGTGATCTTCACGCATTAAGTCAACGAAGCCCATGGTGATGCCTTTTTCACCTTCGAGTTTACCCACAACGGTACCGGAGTGCAGGTGGTCTCCACCGGACATCCGTAAGCATTTGGCTAACACGCGGAAGTGAATCCCGTGATTTTTCTGACGGTCAATAACCGCGTGCATGGCACGGTGGATGTGGAGCAGCAGACCATTGCTACGGCACCATTTGGCTAAACTGGTGTTAGCGGTGAAACCACCCGTCAGGAAGTCGTGCATGATGATGGGGGTTTTGATTTCTTTGGCGAATTCAGCCCGCTCCATCATTTCTTCAGAGGTGGGGGCGGTCACGTTTAAGTAGTGGCCTTTGATTTCCCCGGTTTCAGCTTGAGCTTTTTCGATGGCTTCTTGAACGAACAAGAAGCGATCGCGCCAGCGCATGAAGGGCTGAGAGTTGATGTTTTCGTCGTCTTTGGTGAAGTCTAAACCACCGCGTAAGCACTCATAAACGGCGCGGCCATAGTTTTTGGCAGACAGACCGAGTTTGGGCTTGATGGTACAGCCGAGCAGAGGACGACCATATTTGTTTAATTTATCGCGCTCAACGGTAATCCCGTGAGGAGGCCCTTGGAAAGTTTTCAGGTAAGCAATGGGAATCCGTAAGTCTTCTAAACGCAGGGCGCGCAAGGCTTTGAACCCGAAAACGTTACCGACTAAAGAGGTCAGTAAGTTGGTGACAGACCCTTCTTCAAACAGATCCAGAGGATAGGCGATGTAGCAAATATATTGGTTATCTTCACCGGGAACGGGCTCGACTTCATAGCAACGACCTTTGTAACGATCCAGGTCAGTCAGTAAGTCTGTCCATACCGTTGTCCAGGTTCCGGTAGAGGATTCAGCAGCAACGGCAGCACCCGCTTCTTCCGGGGGAACTCCAGGTTGAGGCGTGACGCGGAAGGCAGCCAGAACATCTGTATCTTTAGGTGTATAGTCGGGCGTGTAATAGGTCAGTTTATAGTCCCGTACCCCAGCTTGATAGCCGGATTTGGACTTGGTTTGTGTTTGAGAGTAAGACATATCTCCCTTAAATCTCCCTTCGTGAGGAATCGCTTATTTTATGCGCTAATTGGCAATTGATTAAAATAGTATCAAGAAATGAGTCATTGCAACGTTGAATCTTTTTAATATTTTCATAACATTTGTTTATATTTCTTCGGAATTAGCCACAATTTCCTCAGAATCCTTCTTTGTTTTTAACCTTCTTTACCATTAAATTGGCATTTTTTATATTAAATCTTATTAAGGTAATTTTCTTGAATAGAATAAGTGATTTTACTTAAATTTTTTAGAGATTTTGATTGCACAGTTGTAGCCTGCTGTCAAGCAAAACGCTATGATCCCCGATTTTCAGTCTTCAGATTTCCGAGGGAGGAACTGTACAGATGTATTTCTAGGTTTACCCCAGAATTCTAACCATAGTCTCCATCAGGTTGCCAGTCTGTACCCAACTCTTTTTCCTCTGTTCAAATTTCCCACCTCCTCTAACCCTTCGTTTCGGCTTTGTTGAGTCTGAACCGAGGATCAAGTTGCCACTTAAATAGTATATACTCTATGATAAATTAATTAACAATTGACTTTAATCTATTCAACTAAAACTGGGTTTTGCGTAGAACTCTTCGTTAATATTGTTGTTATAACAGTTGACCGTTGACGATTAACGGTTGCAAGACTACCCCTTCCCTATTCCTGACTGATAACTGGTACAGACGCGCCATGGCACGTCTCTACACTGATAACTGAATCACTGCCCATTGTGAATCCACCCAATATCCACTGTATTAATCCCCACTGTTCCCATCCCTCCCATCAACCTTGGGGGAACAAATTTTGTCAGAGTTGTGGAGCTCCGCTACAACTCAACCAACGTTATATTCCCTTACACAATTTAGGGAGTGGGGGGTTTTCCCGACTTTATACCGTTTGGGATCTCAAAACCCAAACCGAAAAAGTCCTCAAAGTTCTGGTTGAACCTTCTCCCAAAGCCTTAGAACTGTTTGAACAGGAGGCGGCAGTTTTAGCTCAGTTACGCCATTCTGGAGTTCCCAGAGTTGAAGGAGATGGCTATTTTTATTTAAAAAAACGCAATGGGAACGATGGCCATCTCCCCTGTTTAGTCATGGAAAAAATTCATGGCCCGACGTTACAGGAAATTTTGAACCAATACCCCCAAGGCTGTCCCGAAGACTGGGTGCTCAGTTGGTTATCCCAAGCTTTGGAAATTTTACGCGAGTTACATAGCTATCAAATTATTCATCGAGACATTAAACCCTCGAACTTGATGTTACGCATGACTCCCCATCAACCCTTGAGTACCACTCAAGTTTGGCAAACCCAACTGGTGATGATTGACTTTGGCGGAGCGAAACAAATTGGTAATCTAGTGCATGGCGATCGCGAAAGTACCCCCCGCAGTACCACCCGCCTCGTGTCTGCTGGATACAGTCCCCCAGAACAGGTGATGGGGGCAATGGTGGGGCCAGCAACGGATTTTTATGCCTTGGGACGCACTTGTATTCATTTATTAACAGGTCAATTTCCAGGGGAATTAGAAGATGGGTTAACAACGGAATTACAGTGGCGACAAAAAGCACAGGTGAGTCCTGGGTTTGCTAATTTATTAGATCGCATGGTTCAACTCGATCCCCGTCAACGTCCCCAAAGTGCTACGGAAATTCAAACGGATATCTTTAGAATTGTTCGACAGAAAAAGCATCCTCGACGGATGATGTCGTCTCATCAACAATTACTAGACCGCATCAAAACCACATTAATTCAATGGGATCGCGGATTAATTCAACTGGTTTTAGGACTGGGAAAATTAACCCTCCATTGTGTTCGGGGAGTAGGAGAAACGAGTTGGGAAATGGCATTAGCCGTCATTGGGTCTATAATTGGAACCGTCATAGGAGCAATGTTTGTTTATTTCTCTGGGTTAGGAGAAACCATAACTGTTTTTTTAGCCCAAGAATTACCTCAACTTTTGCCGAATGTTCCCCTAACTTTAGGCGCAGAAATATTAGTTTGGGGATTAGCAGGATTAGGAACTGGAATTGGCTTAACGGATGCAGGAGGATTTGATCAACGTCGCCGTTATCCTTTAGCTGGAATCATGGGACTATTCGGTTATATTGTAGGGGGAGCCAGTGGAGAATTGATTAATCGCTTAGGAAATTTAGGACTTCAAGGAAGGGAATTAGAACTTTTAAATCAACTTCCTTTCGGAATAGCGGCGATATTAGTAACGTTAGGTTTAGGGTTACGAAGTGATCAACTTTTTCAGGGAATTTGTGTTTTATTAACCGTCACAACTTTATTTTTAGGGTTCAATCAATTTGATCTTTTTCCTCAAGAAGTATTAACGTTTCCCACTGAAATGCAACAGCCTAATTTACCTCAATTTTGGCAAAGTTTGGGTTTTATGGCTTTACTCAGTGGTACAACAGCCTTTTCTCTGGGAATCACGCACTATTTAATTCTACCCATATTTCGCTGGTTAAGTCGCTAGTTCTCCCTTTTCCCCTGGGCCCCCCCCCCAGGGCTGTTTCATTCGCAAAAAAACAAAAATAATTAATATGATCAGCTATCATTCTTTGAACTTTTCTTAGGGAATGATAGCCGTTAATTTGAAACAGAAGTATTAGAGAAAAGATAGCAACAAACTTATTCACTGTTTACTGTTCCCTGTTCCCTAGCTAGAACAAAAAACCTGATTTCTGAATCAGAAACCAGGTGAGGAACGAACTAAAAAACTAAAATTAAGCTACGTTAAAATTATTTAACGGAAACTTTAGCACCAGCTTCTTCCAGTTTTTTCTTCGTTGCTTCAGCATCATCTTTGTTCGTACCTTCTTTAACCGCTTTAGGTACGGCTTCCACTAAATCTTTAGCTTCTTTCAGACCTAAACCAGTCAGTTCACGCACCACTTTCAGAATTGTAATTTTCTTATCAGCAGGGTATTCTTCCAGAACAACATCAAATTCTGTTTTCTCTTCAACTTCTTCTGCTGCTGCGGCACCGCCAGCACCAGGAGCCGCCATCATGAAACCACCGACGGGAGCGGCTGCACTCACACCGAAAGCTTCTTCAATTTGTTTAACTAATTCAGACGCTTCTAACAGCGTTAAAGACTTCAGTTGTTCCAGAATTTGATCAGTAGTTGCAGACATTCTTTAAACTCCTAGACAATGTAACGTTTTTGTTTGATACTTGTTGCCAAAGCCCACACGAGAAACTATACAGCTTCATCGTTTGAGCCATTTTGATCTTTTTCGGCATAGGCATTAAGAGCGCGTGCCAAAGACCCTGGAACCTCGTTGATACCAACGGCCAGTTTGGTCGCCACACCATTAATAGCCCCAGCAATTTGAGCCATAAGTTGCTCTTTGGAGGGTAAATCTCCTAATGCTTTAACATCACTTTCACTCAGCAGCCGGCCTTCCATAACGCCGCCGCGAACTTCCGTTTTCTTAGAAGCCTTTTGGAAAGCTTGGTAAGCTTTAATCGCGCTACCAAAGTCCTCTTTGACTAATAAAAAAGCATTAGAACCCTTCAGCAACTCTGTCAATGGCTGCCAGTTGCTTTGACCCTCGATGGCAATTCGCATTAAGGTGTTTTTTGTCACCTTGCAAACACTACCGGAGGGACGAAGTTGTTGCCGTAAATTGGTGATTTCTGCAACGGACAAGCCGCTGTAGTCAATCACAATTGCCAGTTGTGAATCTTTGAGCGTTTCTTTGAGTTCGGCAACAATTGCTTGTTTATTTTCTAGGGTTCTTCCCATTCTTGTGGAACCTCCTTGTGACATTGCGGTTCATGTTCATCCCTTTAAGGTGATGTGATGACCTACAATGGTTGACTTCTTCCCCGACGCGACAGAGCGCGAATTCGCCATAAAAAACCTCGGTTTTTTACCGAGGTCAAAACTTAAAACTTAAACATTCAGGATAAAGAAATACAGATTCCTGTTAGTCTGTCACTTCCCCTATAATTGTTTAGCTTTAAACTCGTTTAACCTCGGCAGGACATTAAGCGTTTTGCCCCTGCTGTCTGCGGTGAGTTAGCCGTTTATTGGTTTAAATACGCAATTTTTTATCATTGCATATTTTATTGAATTTGTCAAGGAAATCAGTAAAAATCTTGAAGAAAGTGGAACAGGCATCTTGCCTGTTAAAAGCTCTTGCCGAGAACCCTTTTCCCCATCACCGCATTAAGCTACATCTCCAATTTTCAGTTCTCGCAGTGCGGTAATATCCACTTCAATGGATGGCCCCATTGTGGCAGCAATAAACACACTGCGCCAGTAACGACCTTTTGCCCCCGAAGGACGGTTACGGTCAATACATTCTTGTAGTGCGGACAGGTTCACCAGCAAATCTTCCGCAGAAAACGCTGTTTTCCCAAACATAATATGAACGATCCCAGTCCGATCAGCCCGGAATTCTAGTTTCCCGCCTTTAAATTCTGCGATCGCTTGGGCGACATCCATCGTCACGGTTCCCCCTTTTGGAGAGGGCATTAAGCCTTTAGGCCCTAACAGCCGTCCCAGTTTTGCCACTTGAGGCATCATATCTGGTGTAGCAATTAAGCAGTCAAAATCCAGCATTCCTTTCTGGATATCATTAATTAAATCTTCTGAGCCAACAATATCAGCCCCTGCACTTTGAGCTTCCGTGACTTTTTCACCTTTGGCTAATACCGCCACCCGGATCACTTGGCCCGTTCCTTTGGGCAAGGTCACGGTTGTCCGCAGTTGTTGATCTGTATATTTGGGGTCAATCCCTAAACGAATATGAGCTTCGGCTGCTTCAGGAAACTTAGCTGTAGCGGTTTCCTTTAACAGTTTAATAGCTTCTAAAGGTTCATAGGGCCGTTCTTCAACCTTTTTTCTCAGTTCTTGTAATCGACGAGATACTTTTTTTGTCATTCTCTAATCTCCTGGGGTAATTAACGAAGGGACACTTCTCCCCCATTAAAGGGTTAACTTAAATCAAAGTATTCAACCAACGCCTGAAGTCGCCTTAATCGACAATGGTAACTCCCATGTTGCGGGCGGTTCCTGCCACAATTTTCATGGCAGCGTCCACATCATTTGCGTTCAGGTCGGGCATTTTGGTTTCGGCAATTTCTCGTAACTGAGCTTGCGTAATTTTGCCCACTTTCTTGCGGTTCGGTTCCCCTGAACCCCGTTCAATACCTGCGGCTTTGCGAATTAACACCGAAGCCGGAGGGGTTTTCAGAACAAAGGTAAAACTCCGGTCTTCAAAAACCGAAATTTCCACCGGAACTACAAGACCTGCTTTATCTGCGGTTTTGGCGTTATATTCTTTGCAGAACGCCATAATATTCACCCCGTGTTGACCCAAAGCGGGGCCAATGGGGGGTGCAGGGTTGGCTTTGCCCGCAGTAATTGCCAACTTAATAACTGCTACAACTTTTTTTGCCATTCCTTAGCCTTAGCCTTGTTTTTCAACCTGAGTAAACTCTAATTCCACAGGGGTATCTCGCCCAAAAATCGACAGTAACGCTTTGAGCTTACTGCGTTCTGGACTGACTTCAATCACATCTCCTTCAAAGTCTTTAAACGGCCCTGAAAGGACAATGATATGATCCCCTATCGCCATTGCTGCCTTGACAATCGGTTCCTGTTGTTGCGCTTGTCTGAAGATACGCTCCACTTCAGCATGGCTCAATGGTAGAGGTTTAACGTGACCTCGACCCCGACCCGAATGCCGCTTTTGTTCCGCCCCAACGAAATTAATGACGTGTGGCGTGTTCTTGACCACCTGCCAAGCTTCATCGTCAATTTCCCAGCGATTAAGTTCGTTATTCCACTTTAGTCTCATTTGAATGAGGACATAACCTGGAAACACTTTCTCTTCACCGTGTTGACGACTGCCATCTTTCCGCAGTTTAATCATTGGGGTGTGTGGGATTTCCACCTTCAAAATCCGATCCGCAACATCCAAGGTTTGTACCCGTTGTTCCAGGTTCGCTTTGACTCGTTTTTCACAGCCAGAAGCCACCTGAACAGCATACCAACGACGCTCTCCCGGTGAAAACTCCTGGGAACGTTCGTCTGTATCTGCCATGAGGTCTGAATGTTGTGATTCGTCCGATGTAAAAGTCATCCGAAGATTTGCCCCGACGCCCAACGAAAGAAGTTGTCTGCTAAATAGATCAAGCTAGCCGAGAGAGTGACCATCAACAATACGCCGGCCGACTCACTTAAGAGTTGCTGTCGGCTTGGCCAGACTACTTTGTCCAATTCCTCTTTCGTTTCTTTGAGGAACGTAGAAGCGTTAAAGCCAGAAGTTGTTTCTTGACCTCCAACTTCTTCTTTCTTGTTGACCACCATGAACTCCCCTTGCGATCTTACGGTATCTGATCCTGATCTTATCTGAAAGAGGGTCACACATCCGCCCAAACTTGTTAATTTATCACACTGAATCCTCCGACACAATGTTCCGATCCGTTGCTTTTCGGAACAATGCCCAGACGTAAGATTTCCTTTCGTCTGGGCATTGGAGGTATCCAGCGCGCCCTGGAGGACTTGAACCCCCGACATCAGGTTTTGGAGACCTGCGTTCTACCAACTGAACTAAGAGCGCATAGCGGAGTGGCTGATCTTTTACCTTATCTAGCTTAACACAACTTGCAGACTTTAGTTAAAAATTTTTCCGAAAATCTCTAGGGGAATCCTAGATGGTCGGGTGTTGAGTCCGTTATAGACTGCGATCAAAGCGTTGTTTAACGCGAGTGGCTTTACCCACACGGTCGCGCAGATAGTAGAGTTTTGCCCGACGCACTTTCCCACGACGCAGAACTTTAATACTGACAATTCTAGGAGAATGAATTAAGAAGACTCTCTCAACCCCGACTCCTTGAAAAATCTTACGCACGGTGATGGTGGCGTTAATGCTGCCATGACGTTTGGCAATCACAATGCCTTCATAAGGTTGGATGCGTTCTTTACCGCCTTCTTGAATCTTCACGCTAACTTTCACCGTATCGCCCACATAAATGTCCGGGAGATCGGGTTTATTGAGTTGTTGCCGCAGGTTTTCAATTTCTGCCGTTTCAATAGAACGGATAATTTCTTCCGCCTTCATAATGATTTTCCAAAACTCACAAGCCCCTATTATAGATCAAAACGGATTGTAAAATCTAGATCAAATCAGTTATCAGTTATCAGTTATCAGGGGCAACGGACAATAGGCACTCTTGCCATCGTCAATCATCAACTGTCAACCGCTAACAGTCACCAAAATGGATTTAATCGTACCAATCATCCTGTTATGTGGGTTAGCCTTCTATGTTGCCTGTAATTTGGGGGCAAATGATGTGGCTAACTCCATGGGGACATCGGTGGGTTCCAAGGCTTTGACCCTGAAACAAGCAATTATCGTCGCCGGGATTTTAGAATTTACCGGGGCGGTGTTGTTTGGAGAACGAGTCTCTAAAACCTTAGCAACGGGGGTTGTTAATCCAGAAGTCTTTATCTCAATGCCTCAAGAGTTTGTGATTGGCATGGTATCGGTCTTAATTTCCGCCGGATTGTGGTTACAAATTGCCACCCGTTATGGATTACCCGTATCATCCTCCCATGCCGTTGTCGGGGCGATCGCTGGATTTAGTTGCATCGCTGCCGGACTCAACGCGGTAGATTGGCTCACCATTGGTTTGATTTCCCTGACGTGGTTACTTACACCGTTGATGAGTGGCATCATTGCAGCCTTATTTTACACCTTGATCAAGCATTGGATTTTAGATCAACCCGATCCTCATAAGCAAATTCGAGAATGGATTCCTTGGTTGAGTTGTGCCTTAATTGGAATTTTTGGGGTGATCGTCTTCCCGATTTTGAGTCCTCCCTTACAAAACACGTTAAATCAGTGGGGGTGGACACTGCCTGCTCATGATATTCCTTTAGCCATTGGGGGGATAGCGGCGGTCAGTTTAACCTGGATCAGTTGGCGACAATTGGAACAACAACAGAACCTTTCTATTTCTAATACGACCCCCGAAAAATTTCCAGGGATCGAAAAGCAACTTGCTCAATTTCAGGTCATTAGTGCTTGTTTTGTTGCCTTTGCTCATGGATCAAATGATGTAGGGAATACAATTGCACCCTTAGCCGCGATTTTAGCCGTGATCAAAACGGGTTCTGTCCCTCTAGCCGATATTGAAATTCCCACTTGGCTGTTACTCTTAGGAGGGAGTGGGATTGTGACCGGATTAGCGATCTGGGGTAAAAATGTGATTAAGACCGTGGGAGAAAATATTATTTCTCTTGTTCCGAGTGAAGGGTTTTGTGCCGAATTAGCAACTGCAACTACTGTATTATTAGCGTCTCGTTTAGGACTTCCGGTTTCCACTTCCCATGCTTTAGTCGGAGGTGTGGTGGGAATTGGACTGGTGCAGGGGGGAAAGTCGGTGCGGTTAGATACCGTCCGTTCCATTGTTTTAGCTTGGGTGATTACGGTTCCCACCGCAGCTTTGTTGAGTGCGATTCTATTTAAAATGATGGAATCGATTTTATAAGCTGATCCTGATTGACACTCCCCACTCTGAAGAGACAAGGTTTCCAACCTCTAGGAGGTCTTGATGAGTGGCACACTGCTATAGCACTACGCAAAAAGGGGTTTGAGATTTCTAAATCCAGCAAAGCCTTTCACAGCTTACTGTTCGCGGTTCGCTGTTCCCTGTTCCCTCATGCTATAAAACTTGTGATTGAGATCGGATTTAGCAAATCTAGGACTATACAAGGACGAGATTTTGCTGATATTTTTGGTGAATCAATAGAGAATGAGCTATTGTGTAGAGACCGACCATGCTTGGTCTGTACCAGGTTTTGGGGACAATTTTACCCCAGTCGCCATTTTTCCCGTTGTGCCTTTATCGGAGTCAGATTGTGAAACCGGGACACAGGCAGCGTGGGTATGAGTGGCGGAATAGCTGAATGAGCAGATAGATTAAGAGGTTAATCACGAATGGGGACACAGGACAATCAACCGCCACCCTTGGGATCGGGAGAAACCAGAACACCAACAGACGAAATCCTCAATTCGGTGATGCAGGAGTTGGAAGCGCTTCATCGGCAAATGAAGGAACAAATGTCTCAGGACATTCAACGACTCCAAGCAGATAAAGATCGCCTAATTGAGGATATTGACAGCCTGCAAACGGAATATCGGCGGCTGCAATCTCAGCAGTTCCAAACGCTATCCGATCGCATTCCTCCCAATCCAGCTTGGCTGAAACAACTGACCCAAATTGTTGCTCGTAATGTAGAACAAGCCTTGATCGCTCGGATTAATCAAATCAAAGCAGCCAGCGATCCGCCTCTATTAGCAGCCGATCCTAGTGGACTGGTTCCCCTGTCTGATCTGGGGGATGAAAATTTTAATAATCGGCAATTGGAAGCGGTCTTGGAAACAAGCCTCAACCATACATTCCAGACGTTACAGCAGGAATTAAGTCACTACCAAAGTGACCTGTCTCGACGCTTGAACAATATGCAAACTCTGGAACAGCAAGCCGAAGCTTTGCTAGAAACCATTGTTGCTCGTTTGCAGCAACAAGCTGAAACTTCAACCCTGGGAGGGGATAGTTCCAGACGAGAATTCTCAAGCGGACGTCCTGAAGCCCTTCCCCCAGCGAAGACGATTTTAACGAAGACACCGGAAACCGCTCCTTCTGGGGCTAAATCCTCTTCTCCGGTGCAATTGGGCTTATTCTTAGCGTTATTATCGGCCGTATCCCTGTCGTTATTTAACGTCTGTCTCAAGATTATTCTCAAAGGGCCACAACCCCGTGAAATCTTTGGTCTATTTTCGCTGGAAGGAATTATTACTCCGGGAATCGGAAATTCCTTATTAATTTTGTTACTCCGCATGATTGTGGTCATGGGATTGATGCCGATTGTGGCAACGTTTTTGTATCCCCCGGTATGGCAGGATCTGCGACGTTTTCTTCAGTCTGGTGATCGTCGCTTAATGCTGACGGTGATTGGGAGTGGATTTTTCTTATTTTTATCTCAAGTCGCTATTTATGTCGCAATTGGTGAAATTCCAACCGGAATTGCGATTACGATTTTCTTTATCTACCCCATTGTTACGGTAATTGCTTCTTGGGGTTTATTTGGAGATCGACCCACGTTAATCCGAGTGATTGCCATGATTACGATTTTGGCTGGAGGTATTCTGTGTTTACCAGCCCGAAATCCTAATATTGCGATGGGCAATGTACAGGTAGGGGTAATTGCCGCCATCTGTGCAGGTATAGCATTTGCGGGTTATGTATTGTTGACACAAGTGGCGGCGGGAAAACTGCATCCGATTCCCTTTAGCTTGGTGAACTTTGCGGCTATCTTTGTGTTTTCAGCCCTGAGCTTAATGGTATTACCCGATAACTTAGGGATTAGTATCGAACCGGGTGTTTGGAACGGGTTAATCATCGGTGGCGTTGTTTTAGGGGTTCTCACCCTATCGAGTTATTTATTAAACAATTTTGCCATTCGTTCGGCGGGAGCTTCCTTAGCCTCGATTATCGGGACTACGGGGCCAGCATTAACGGCGTTGTTTGCTTTCTGGATTATTGGTGAATCCATTAAACAGCAGCAAATTTATGGGATGGCATTAGTGATTTTGGGCGTGGGAGCCATGAGTGTTGAACGCATGATCGCCGCCAAGCGTAAAGCCAGCTAGATGTTGACGGTTGAGTGTTGATGGTTAAGGGTTAACACTCAACACTCCTCTGTCTACTTGAAAAATACTCCTGTTCCTCTTAAGACATCGAGAAAGGCGAAGACGGCAGGAACATGGAAGCCATTTGACCAAATTGCAGCACCAATCACTCGTTCTAGGGGAGCAGGTAAAGCTCTAACTTGGACTTGGGGAGGAATGGGTAAGGCGGCTAAACGGGGTAAAATTGCGGCTCCTAAGCCTTGAGCGACCATACTAACAATTGTTGAATCTTCTTTAATTTGATAGGCGACTTTTAACGATTGTCCCCATTTTGCCCAATGTTCACGCACCGCAGAGGTACATTCGGCATAATTAAATAATATAAAAGAGTAAGTTGAGAGTTCTTCCCAGGTCAAGGTTTCGGGAATGTGAGGCATGGAGTTTGGGAGCAAGACTACATATTCATCTCTGGCTATTTCCCAGGTTTGAAATTCTTCAGAACGGGGTAGAGGAACTAAGCCAATATCGACTTGACCTGTTCGCAAAGCTTGTTCAATTCCTAACGGATCGGTTTCGGTAATTGTGATTTCTACATCGGGAAAACGGTTGCGAAACAGAGCAACTTTTGACGGAAGGATGTGAGTTGCGGCGCTGCGAAAGGATGCAACCCGAATTTTTCCTCGCTGTAAGCCTTTTTCTAAATTGACTTCATAATCAATGGTTTCACGCAGTTCTAAGATTTTTCGCGCGTGTAGCATTACCCGTTCTCCTATCAGGGTGGGACGAGCTCCAAACCGTCCTCGCAGCAGCAAGGGAACACCAAGTTCATCTTCTAAGGCTGCGATCGCTCGACTCACGGCAGATTGAGAGATACTCAGACTTAATGCTGCTTCTGAAAAGCTTCCTTGTTCTGACACGACTAATAAAATTTCCAATTGGTCAATATTCATTTTCCTTAAGCTGTTAGCTATAGCGCAAGGGAACAGGGAACAGGAATAGGGAACAGTAAGAAGTCAAAGGGTTTCAGGTTTGACTCCGAAGTCCTAACCCATCATGCGGAGCACTATATTCACCTCCCCGACTTCAGTTGCGCGTGCAAACGTTGAGTTAACTTTAATAAACTAAGTTATATTATAGTAAATTTTTATCCGTTTTTAACTGATAACCGTTATATTAAATTTAGCATCATTCATTAAAAATTTCGGTTTTATTATCCAATCTAGGATCACAAATATGTCAAAATTTTCTCTTTTAAATTCTCAAAAAAAATGGATATATTTGTCTTGTTCAAGTATATTATTAATCCTGGTTACTCTAGGCTTTTTTCACTTTGATAATAAAATTCGTAGAAGTCAACAAGCACAAGGTAGATCAATTTTAAAGAGTTTAATTAAAAATCAAAATCAACAATTCAGAAAATATGGTAAATTTACTCCTAACTTAGAAAATCTATATCGAGGGACTTCAAAAGGCATCGGAACCTATCAATTTAAAATGACTGTAGAGTCAGATCAAGTATTTTTTGAAGCGATTCCTATTATTTGGCGTCGGGTGAGTTACTCTGGCGCGATCTTTAAGATTAAAAACAATCAATCCGTTATCCTGGTGGGAGGCATTTGTAAAAGTCCTCGCTCCTCCTTTACGGCTCCAACTCCCATTCAACCTCCTTTTCCCAACTTTTATCAAGTTCGCTGTCCTCTTGATTCTGAATTGATGGATTCGATGAAATTTATCAAATAAATAAAATTAAAAAATAGCTGGAAAATCAACTTAATATTAATGGCTGCATCTATATCAATATAAAATGAAAGTGGAATCGGAGCAAGTATTATTTGAAGTTTCTGCAAACCTTCCTCGGATTAAAATTTATTCCGGTGCGTTATTTACCGTTAAAATAGAAGGTTATATGGTGCAGGTCGGCGGAATTTGCCAAAGGGATGACCTAACCGCTATTCCTCCCACTCCCATTCTACCTCCCTCCCCAGGTTCTAAAGAAATTCGTTGTCCTGCGGG
Organism: Planktothrix tepida PCC 9214; assembly: GCF_900009145.1. NCBI lineage: Bacteria > Bacillati > Cyanobacteriota > Cyanophyceae > Oscillatoriales > Microcoleaceae > Planktothrix > Planktothrix tepida. Next base: position 626,427 of record NZ_LN889802.1, on the reverse strand, counting down.
TTCTCAATTGATCGAAGCCATGCAGTTTGTAGATGAAAATGATTAAAACATGACAAAATCACTACCGTTTCGTATTATTCTATACTTATCATCTTTCAGGAACGAGAATAGTTGAGGTGTGATCGCTTAACCGGAACCCATAAAAAATCGATGATCTGAGAAAATTCACCTTAAAGGTTCTGGTTTTCTTCCCCTCTATACTGTTCTTCCCTCTAGGAAAAATTGCTACTGTGAAAAAAGTTATCTTTAATTACAGATTTGTATTACCAAGTCGTGTTAAATCAGTGAGTAAAATCATCCATTCAGTTATCGGTAATTGAACAACATAGCAAACCCATCGCCTCGAAAGATACAGTTAATTTGTTTAACTCCCTTTTCAACGAACTAAGATTTGAGTAAAGTGACTATGAATCAACCTCAACACTGTTTAGGTAAAGTCTATCTCGTGGGTGCAGGGCCAGGAGATCCCGGTTTGTTAACGATTAAAGGAAAAACCTTATTAGAATTTGCAGATGTCGTCATTTATGATGCCTTAGTTAGTCCTCAAATCTTAGATTTAATTAACCCTCGATCGGAAAAAATTCATGCGGGAAAACGACGAGGACGACACTCATTATTACAAGAAGAAACCACTCAACTGTTAATTGAAAAGGTTCAAACCCATGGGGTTGTGGTGCGCTTAAAAGGAGGAGATCCGTTTATTTTTGGTCGCGGTGGCGAAGAAATGGAAGATTTAATTCAAGCGGGTGTTCCGGTTGAAGTTGTACCTGGAATTACATCAGGAATTGCGGCACCTGCTTACGCGGGAATTCCCTTAACCCATCGAGATCATAGTTCATCTGTTACCTTTGTCACAGGTCATGAAACCGCAGGAAAATATCGACCTTCTGTGAATTGGGAAGCGCTCTCCAAAGGTTCAGAAACCATCGTCATTTATATGGGGGTGCACAATTTACCTTATATTATTCAACAGTTAACCCAAGCTGGACAATCCCCTGAAACCCCTGTGGCGTTAATTCGCTGGGGAACTCGACCGGATCAAGAAGAGTTAATTGGAACTTTAGAAACTATTGTTCAAAAAGTAGAAGAAACAGGTTTTGAAGCCCCTGCGATCGCTGTAATTGGTTCGGTTGTGAATTTTAAATCCCGTTTAAATTTGTAGAAGGAAATAGGGAATAGAAAAACATGATTCAGAAAATTATTAAATCAATGAGAGCTAATCATTATGTATCCCGCATGAAATCTTTAAATGTTTGCTACGCATCCGTATCGTGTAGAGACGTGCCATGGCGCGTCTCTACAGGGGATTTAGGGATCATCTGTAATATAAATTTGAGGATTTCATATTACTTCTACAGTTAAAAAAACTGACGAAGGTATTGTGGAAAAAACCCGGCTCCTCTGTTTATCAATTTCAAATTAAGCTTGAATTACAAATTGAGTTGCTGTTAAGGCTGGTTTATTCGTTAAGGTAAGGAATTGAGCCCCTGTACCAAAACCTGCGGCTGTACCATTTTGATTATAAAATAATCCTCCGGTTGCAGTGTTATACACAATATCCGCCGCGCTGGTCGCAGCGAGAGCATCGGTGGTCACTTTGGCAAACTCACCAACAACAGAAAACCCAGTTCCCGCAATACTGCTAATACTGGTAAAGGTGGTTTTATCTAATACAATTTGATCACCTTGGGCTATGGTAAAATCGGTAATCGTATCTACACCAACGGCAGAAGTAGCAAAAGCAGCATTGGTATTGTAGATAAATTTATCCGCACCAAGTCCACCTGTAAGGGTATCATTAGCAGCATCTCCACTCAGAGAATCATTGCCATCCCCACCTAATAATTGGTCAGCACCGCTACTACCATTGAGAATATTATTAGCAGTATTTCCGGTAATAATATTAGCTAAAGTATTACCCGTACCATTAATAGCGGTAGTTCCGGTTAAGGTCAGGTTTTCCACTTCCCCAGGTAGGGTATAGGTGACAGAAGATTGGATTAAATCTGTACCTTCGGAAGCTAATTCTGTAACGATATCCCCAGCATTATCAACAACGTAAGTATCATTTCCTGTACTACCTTTAAGTTGGTCAGCACCGCTACTACCATTGAGAATATTATTAGCTGTATTTCCAGTAACAGTATTGGCTAAAGCGTTACCTGTGCCATTAATAGCAGTAGTTCCAGTTAAGGTCAGGTTTTCCACTTCTACAGGTAAGGTATAAGTTACAGAAGATTGGACTAAATCTGTTCCTCCAGAAGCTAATTCTGTAACAACATCTAAGGCATTATCAACAACGTAAGTATCATTTCCTGTACTACCTTTAAGTTGGTCGGCTCCGGTACCGCCATTGAGAATATTATTAGCAGTATTCCCGATGATGGTATTAACTAAAGTATTACCAGTACCATTAATAGCGGTAGTTCCGGTTAAGGTCAGGTTTTCAACATTAGCAGGTAAGGTATAGGTAACAGAAGACTGGATTAAATCTGTTCCAGCACTGGCTAATTCTGTAACAATATCTCCCGCATTATCAACAACATAAGTATCGTCTCCTGTACTGCCTTTAAGTTGGTCGGCTCCGCTACTACCATCGAGGGTATTATTAGCAGCATTGCCGGTAATAATATTAGCTACAGTATTCCCTGTACCGTTAATAGCAGTAGTTCCAATTAAGGTCAGGTTTTCAACGTTAGCAGGTAAGGTATAGGTGACAGAAGACTGTACTAAGTCTGTACCTTCAGACGCTAATTCTGTGACGATATCCCCAGCATTATCAACAACATAAGTATCGTTTCCTGCATTTCCTTTAAGTTGGTCGGCTCCTGTTCCTCCATTTAACAAATCATTACCCGCCAAGGCATTAATAACATCGTTACCTGCATATCCATAGAGGTTATCGTTGCCAGGAGTTCCGGTGAGAATATCGTTTCCAGATGTGCCATCAAAATTTGTTGAACGCCACAACTCATAACCATTAATTCCATCGGTAGCGGTAAAATAAAGAACACCATTGACATTAATCAGATTGTTGGGTGAGGAACTCCCTGAACCAAGATTAATATCTTTAACTAAAGTTGTTCCTGCCGTTGTGCCATTGGTTTTCCACAACTCATAACCTGTAATATTATCATTGGCTGTAAAATAAAGAGCCCCATTGACATTAGTAAAATCACCTGGATAGGAACTCGATGATCCCAGTCGAATATCTTTAAGTAATGTTGTTCCTGCCGTTGTGCCATCACTCTTCCATAACTCTTTACCATACGTTGAGTCACTCATCGTAAAATAAAGAATATTGTTGGCAACAATAAAGTTATCAAAGCTGGAATTATTGCCAAAGTCTTTAACCAGTGTTGTTCCGGTTTCTGTTCCGTTACTTTTCCACAATTGATATTGATATCCCGTTGAGGAGTTATAGGTAGATATTGTGAAATAAATGTTATTCCCAGCCACAATATAATTATCGGGATTATTCCCCAAGAAGTTTTTAACCAGTGTTGTTCCGGTTTCTGTTCCGTTACTTTTCCACAGTTTATTGCTATAGATTCCTAGACTAGAATCATAGGAGCGAGTCTCAAAGTAGAGTAGATTTCCCACTGGTGTAAAGTCAGAATAACTTGGGGCTGAACTTCCAGGAACAATATCTTTAAGTAACGTTGTTCCTGCTGTTGTACCATCCGTTTTCCACAATTCATCCCCATAAATTCCGTCATTGGCGGTAAAAAATAGAGTACCATTCACATTGATCAAATTACCGGCTGAGGAACTCCATGATCCCGCTCGAATATCTTTAACTAAAGTTGTTCCCGCCTCTGTTCCATTCGTTTTCCATAACTCATTACCTATAGTACCATTATTTGCAATGAAATAAAGAGTACCATTCACATTGGTCAGGTCGGTGGGATAGGAAGTTCCTGACCCTGTTTTAATATCTTTGACTAAAGTTGTTCCTGCGGTTGTGCCATCACTCTTCCATAATTCTTTGCCGTAAGTTGAGTCAGTTAAAGTAAAATAAAGGGTGTTATTGGCAGCAGTAAAATCGTAATAATTATTATTATTGCCAAAATTTTTAACCAGTTTTGTTCCGGTTGCGGTTCCGTTACTGTTCCACAATTGATACTGATATCCCGTTGAGGAATTATAGGTAGAGACTGTGAAATAAACCGAATTGCCAACAGGAATATAATTGGTTGGGTTATCACCTAAAAAGTTTTTAACCAGTTGAGTCCCACTCGGTGCACCATTGCTTGTCCATAATTGATTGGTATAGATCCCCAGGGTAGAATCATAAGTTCTAGCTTCAAAGTAAAGCGTGTTGTTTACATTGGTAAAATCGCTATAACTGGGATATGAACTTCCGGGAACAATATCTTTTAGGAGTTCCGCACCTAACACAGAAGGATAATTAGCCCTGACTTCCGGTTCAAATGCTAAGGAAATATTCATATTCCCTGTGGTAATTTCTAAATCCCAATCTCCCCCTAATTTTGGGTTTCCAGTGACATCATCTGAAGCGGCAATGATAGATTGAGTTAGGTGACTTAATTGTTGAATAAAAGCTTGATCTTTTCCAACGTGACAACCATATAATAATAGGTAAGGAACTGACCAACTTTGTAGTTGTGAAGTATAGGATTTTAGGGTTTCTAAATTCAATACGCTGTTTCCTAAGAATACACAACCGGGCAGTCCGTGAGAAACAATATGAATGGCTTGGAGATGAGCATGAGATTTTAAAATCGAGGTAATTTGTGCAATTCCGTCTTCTTGAGGATGTAAGATATAAACGGCTGCATTGGGTTTAGTTCCGGCAATGAGTTGATCGATGTCAGAAACATGAGAGTCAATAAAGATGATCTCTTGAGTTTTATTTAAGGTTGATAAAGCGGGGTTCAATGTGGCTTGAAAGTGATGAAATTTGCTTTGGGGGAGATGCGTAACTGAATACATGAGATTGATATGATAGAAGTTGTCAATGCGATCAGATCTAGTTGAGAAGCAGTGAAGCTAGGTTTCTCTGCTATATGAACTCAACTGTTGCGATCGCATTATAGCTCAAGAACAGAATAGTAGTAGATATTGCTCTCCAGAATTGTCACCCCGTCAGGTTTTTTATTTTACTCCCCTTGAATTAATTTAAGAAGAATACATCTTCTTAAATCAGTAGATTATTAACCTTAAAGTCTCCAGTAATATTGTTATTTTGCTTGACAACTATAGCTAGTCTAAATCAGTTGTATAAATGTCTTGAAATTCAATTTATCGTAGGGGCGAGGCGCGCCTCGCCCCTACTGGGATTTGTATCCATTTTTTAGGATTAATAATCAGCCCTGATGATGAGGGTACAATCCATTTAGGGCTTGCTGAAAAAAGGGGAAAAGCCAGAACAGGGGGAGGAGAAGACAAGAAAAAATGAATCAGGTGCAAGGAATGGGTGTAAAATAGCCCAAAAACCTTGCAGGAGTCGGGGAAAATGTACCGTAAAGACGAACAACCAAGGACACCAGCAGAAGATTTCAAACTGCCGTTTGAGGGAAAGCTGTCGGAAGAGAATCGCTGGGTCATCATGGCAAAAGTGATACCCTGGGAAGAATTTGAAGCAGAATATGAAGAATTATTCTCATCTGTGATGGGAGCACCAGCCAAAAGATTTAGAATGGCATTGGGAGCCTTAATCATTAAAGAAAAATTAGGGATAAGTGACAGATCCAACGGACTTAAAAATTTTAAATCAAGCCAGAGAACAAACGGAAAAAATCATTGATAGTTTGTATAAAAGCCGTCAGGATAAATCAGAGAAGAAACCTAGAACTTATAGAAAGAAAGCCAGAAAAGACTACCTAGAAATAGCCAAACAACGCCGACCTTCCCGACAAAAAAGACGAAAGGCAGTTAAAAAACAACTGCAATATATTAAAAGCACAAATAGAGGCTTTTAAAGAATATACGGGGTATTATCCTGAGTCAGTCCATGTAGATAAAATTTACCGAACTAGAGACAACCGAGCTTGGTGTAAAGAAAGAGGAATTAGAATCAGTGGCCCTCCGTTAGGGAGACCCCCAGTAAATCTGAGTGAAGCTACTAAGAAGCAGGCGTTAGACGATGAAAAGATTCGGAATTCAATTGAGGGCAAATTTGGGCAAGGGAAAAGAAGATTTAGCCTCAATCGGATTATGAATAAACTAGCTCATACTTCCGAAACGGCAATTGCTATTACTTTTTTAGTCATGAATCTCTCTGCCATTCTTAGGCAGATTTTGGTGTCAATTTTTTTAGTCAATTACTTTTTTCGAGTCATTGATTATCATAACTTATCGGTTAACTTCTTTCCTCAAAAAAAAACTGATTTACCCTTCTAACTTCATTCGCTAGTTCATCATTCGTTTCCTTTTCTGTTACTTTTTCAGCAAGCCCTAAGTAGGGCTTGCTGAACTTTTCTTTTGAGCTTATAAGTATAATTATGTAGTCTGCTCTTGGCTTTTGGTTGAGTTTGTTACTAACTAAACGTTACAAAAAACAGCTTGATTTAGACTTGAATGAGAAATTGAGTTGCTAATCTCAAAGAGAAACCGGGTTTCTAACAACTTAGTGCTGACTCACAGAAACCGGGTTTCTGAAATTATCTTGATTTCTCACAACAAATCTACCAGAGAAACCGGGTTTCTAACAACTTAGCGCTGACTCACAGAAACCAGGTTTCTGAAGTAATCCTGATTTCTGACAACAAATCTACCAGAGAAACCCGGTTTCTAAGTTTCTAGGAATTTAAAACGGCCATTTCCAATTCACAATTTCATCTTTGTCAATGCCATGTTCATAAGCATAATTGACATTTTCGATGATAGCATTTCTCATACGTTCCCGAACGTAAGCCGCCGCCGAACCTAATTTAGGTACTCGGTCAATGACATCCATCACCAAATTAAAACGGTCAACTTGGTTATTAATAGCCAATTCCAAGGGTGTATTAATATTCCCCTTTTCTTTATAGCCTCGGACGTGCAGATTCGGGTGATTTTTCCGACGATACGCTAACTTGTGAATTAACCAAGGATAGCCATGGAAATTAAAGATAATTGGTTTATCCGTGGTAAACAAACTATCAAAATCGCGGTCTGATAACCCGTGAGGATGCTCCGTATCCGGTTGTAACTTAAATAAATCCACCACGTTCACAAACCGAACTTTTAAATCCGGTATTTCTTCTCGTAAAATAGCCGTAGCTGCGAGAGATTCCATCGTCGCCACATCCCCACAACTCGCCATAATCACATCAGGGATATCCGGTTCTTTTCCACAATCATCATTACTCGCCCATTCCCAAATGCCAATGCCTTTAGTACAATGTTTAATGGCATCATCCATGCTCAAAAATTGCAAATGTTTCTGTTTATCTGCAACAATCACATTGATGTAATCGGTACTCTTTAAACAATGGTCAGCAACGGATAATAAACAGTTAGCATCCGGTGGTAAATAAATCCGAGTCACACTGGCGCTTTTATTCGTAACCACATCTAAAAATCCGGGGTCTTGATGGCTAAACCCGTTATGATCTTGTCGCCAAACCGTTGAAGACAATAGAATATTTAAGGAAGAAATCGGTGCTCGCCAAGACACTTCATTTTTGCAAATATCCAACCATTTCGCGTGTTGGTTGAACATGGAATCAATCACATGAGCAAAGGCTTCATAAGTGTGGAAAAATCCATGTCGTCCGGTGAGCACATACCCTTCTAACCATCCTTCTAAGGTATGCTCACTCAACATTTCCATCACCCGACCATCGGTGGCTAACTCACTTCCGTCTAAATCTTCCGGGTAAAATTCAGCTAACCAAGTTTTTTTACTAACTTCATAAACCGGATTTAAACGATTAGAAGCGGTTTCGTCGGGGCCAAACATTCGGAAATTGTGCAGATTATTCCGCATCACATCCCGCAGGAAATTGCCCAAAAGCTTTGTATTCTCCACTTCTGCCTTACCCGGATGTTCCACAGAAACCCCATATTGGCGGAAATCGGGTAACTTTAAGTCTTTTCGGAGTGTGCCACCGTTGGCATGGGGACTCGCACTCATGCGTTTCGTGCCTTGGGGGGCTAAGGCCTTCAGTTCAGGAATTAAACGGCCGTTTTCATCAAATAATTCTTCCGGTTTATAACTCCGCATCCAATCTTCTAATAACCGCAGATGGGGCGGGTTTGTCGTCACATCCGCCATCGGAACTTGGTGTGCTCGCCAAAACCCTTCAACTTTATGACCATCCACATCGGCTGGGCCCGTCCAACCTTTGGGACTCCGCAACACAATCATAGGCCACATCGGACGTTTTGCCGTACCCGTTGACCGTGCTTCCGCCTGAATAGCTTTAATTTCCGTAATGGCTTCTTCTAAGGTCGCCGCCATTTTCTGGTGCATTAAGGTTGGGTCTGACCCTTCGACAAAATAAGGTTTATAGCCATAACCTTTAAACAGCGCTTCTAATTCCTCATGGCTAATCCGCGATAAAATAGTCGGGTTGGCAATTTTATACCCATTCAAATGCAGAACAGGCAACACCGCCCCATCTCGAATCGGGTTGATAAATTTGTTAGAATGCCAAGCAGTGGCTAAAGCTCCGGTTTCCGCTTCTCCATCTCCCACCACACAAACGGAGATTAAGTCCGGGTTATCAAACACAGATCCATAGGCGTGAGATAAACTATAGCCTAACTCCCCTCCTTCATGGATAGAACCGGGAGTCTCCGGGGTACAATGACTGCCAATACCGCCAGGGAATGAGAACTGTTTGAAGAATTTCTGCATCCCGTCAGCATCTTCGCTAATATTGGGATAAATTTCTGAGTAGGTTCCTTCTAAGTAAACGGGCGCTAAAACTCCGGGTGCGCCGTGACCTGGGCCAGCGAGATAAATCATATCCAGGTCGTATTTTTTAATTAAGCGGTTGAGGTGAATGTAGATAAAGCTCAACCCTGGACTGGAGCCCCAATGTCCTAATAACCGATGTTTAACGTCTGAAGGTTTTAGGGGTTGTTTTAATAAAGGATTTTCGCGTAGATAAATCATACCAACGGCTAGGTAATTGCAAGCTCGCCAGTAAGCGTTAATCTTAAGCAGTTCCTCCTCATTCAAAGGGTTATTCAACTCAATGGGTTTATCTGGTGCAGCTACCATAAATCCTGACCGTTATAAAGGGTTTTCGTTTTTCAACTTTTGAGAGTATAGGATATCTTGAAAACGGCGGTTTGCAGTTTTGTATACACCCTATTGTTGAAAATTTGGTTAAATCATAGCACTGAATCTTGATTGCAGAGACATAATATTTTTATTCTTATTATTTTTTTAAGATTTGACTGGGTTAGCCATTATAACAAAGAAACCTTAACAAAAAATTAAAATTTTAGTTAAAAAAGTTAAAAATTTTCTCTCGGTTTGAGAAACTCAAGCTGATATGTTAAGCTAACGGCAACCTAAAGGTATTGGGAAAATTTAAACAAATGTTAAACTCAATATCTACATTAAGGAATAGGCTTTTAGGAGGAGTTTCCTCTCATTCCTAATGGCATCCCCTAACTTGCTAAAAATTATGAGCGTTAAACTGTATTTTTTGAGACACGGAGAAACCACCTATAGTCAACAAGGCGGTTATTGTGGAAATTTAGATCCCGATTTAACCGAAAATGGCTTAAAGATGGCGGATCAATTTGCTAAATCTTACCAAAATTTACCTTGGGTTGCTGCATTTGTAAGTCCAATGAAACGAACCATTGCAACTGCAAAACCCTTGTGCGAAGCGGTGGGTTTAGAAATGCAATTTCGAGACGGTTTAAAAGAAATTGCCTATGGAGAATGGGAAGGAAAATCACCCCAAACCGTTAATGAAAGTTACCATGATGAGTATGTTCGCTGGTTAACTGATCCCGGTTGGAATGCACCTACAGGCGGCGAAAAAGGGGTTGATATTGCTCGTCGTTGTGCTCCGGTACTTCAAGAAATAGGAGAACGTTATCAATCGGGTAATGTTTTAATTGTATCCCATAAAGCCACGATTAGAATTATGATCTGTGGATTATTAGGAATTGATATTGGCAGATTTCGCGATCGCATTGCCATGCCCACAGGGGCTGTTAGTATAGTAGAATTATCGAATCATGGGCCGTTATTACACACTTTAGCCGATCGGTGTCATTTAGATGAAACCTTACGGTCTTCTATTGGAACCTAGAACCCGGATTTAAGGGATTAATGGGATTGCCCATAAAATTTAGTTTATGTTTTCGGGTTTGAGTTCAATTGATGATATTATTATTTATCTTAATTTTTACCGAATTTACCCTATGAAAATTTTAGTATTAAATGCGGGTTCAAGTTCTCAAAAAAGCTGTTTGTATGAAATTACAAAATCTACATTACCCGACTATCCCTTACACCCCATTTGGGAAGCAACGATTGATTGGACAGCTTCTCAAGAATTTGGGTTAATGAAAGTGAAAACTTTAAAGGTTAAGCAAGAATATCAAATCGATTTAAAATCTAAACAAGACGCGATCGCTCAAATGTTTAACACCCTAATTGCAGGGGAAACAAAAGTATTAAATCACCTTTCAGAAATTAATATTGTTGGTCATCGTGTCGTCCATGGTGGCTCAGATTATTCTGAAGCCATATTGATTAATGAAAAAGTAAAAGAAACCATTCAATCTTTAATTCCCCTCGCTCCTACCCACAACCCCGCCCATTTAGAAGGAATTGAAGCCGTTGAAAGGTTATTAGGAACTGTCCCCCAAGTTGCAGTATTTGATACCGCTTTTCATCGGAAAATGCCCGATTATGTAACAGTTTATCCGATTCCTTATCAATATTTACAAGAAGGAATTAAACGCTATGGATTTCATGGAACTAGCCATAAATATTGTGCCAAACAAACCGCTAAAATTTTAGGTAAACCCTTAGAATTCTTAAAAATAATTACCTGTCATTTAGGAAATGGATGTTCTTTAGCTGCTATTCAAGATGGAATTAGTATTAATACTACGATGGGATTTACCCCCTTAGAAGGATTAATGATGGGAACTCGAAGCGGCTCAATTGATCCGTCTATTGTTTTATATTTACAAGGAAAATATCAATATGATGTTAATCAAATTAATCAAATTTTAAATAAAGAATCGGGGTTAAAAGGGATTGTTGGGGAGTCGGGAGATCTACGATATATTTTAACCGAAATGAAAGCTGGAAATCCTAAAGCAAAACTTGCCTTTGAAATGTATATTCATCGCTTAAGAATGGGAATAGGGCAAATGTTAGCAAGTTTAGGCGGTTTAGATGCCTTAGTCTTTACCGCCGGAGTCGGAGAACACGCCGAACAAGTTCGAGAAGCGACTTGTCAAGGATGGGAGTTTTTGAGTTTAAAATTAGACTTAGAAAAAAATGCCTCTCACCCCGTTGACGAAGAAATTTCTACCGAAGATTCAAAGGTTAAAATATTAGTCATTCATACGGAGGAAGATTGGGCGATCGCAACGGAATGTTGGCATATTTTTCATTCCTCTACATAAACTTGACTTCTCTCGCTCTCCATCAGGATTCTATGGCCTCACTCACCAAAGTATTGAGGTTAAAAATAATGTCATCCTTAGCCATTCACTCCTATGGTGAATCACTTTGTTGAGGAATTTCTTGCCATTCTCTCGCGTCTACAAATATCGATAAATGCTTTTTATTCGTTGTCACCACAATCACAGAATTTCCATTTAATTCTTCTAATTTAGCTTGGGCTGCTAGAATAACATCTGCATCTAAAGCGCGATTATCCGCCGTTGGGTTGCCACTTTTTCTCGCATCAGCCCACAGTTCTGCTGCTAATAACATTACCTCCGTATTAATGGGTGTATAATCTAAAATAGATTTTAATCGATCAAGTTTCCTAATACTCTGTTGTTTATTAGCCCTTAATAATTCCCGACGGATTTCATAGTCAGCAATTTCGGGTAAAATCACTTTTTCCCCTTGGGCTAATAAATTGTCTAACCACAATTGACAGCCTAAATTTGAGGGAGTCGCTTTCGGGTTAGCAATCATTCCTAAAGGGCCAGCATCTAAAAAAATTAATCGCATTTACACGTCCTTAAATTTCGGTTTTTTCAATCTCTAACGCTTGATTTAAAATTTCCCAAGTTTCTTTTTGTTCTTGCTCATCATCATCATCTCTCCACTTTCTTAACAATTCAATTACGGCTTGATTTTTTTTAATTTGTTCTTTCCGTTGCTGTTCTTCTGGTGTTAAAGGGACAGGTTGAGGGTCTGGATTCGTGGCTTGTCGAAACGTTCTCATAATTTGTAACAGATTGTGCCATTGTTCTTGCGGGGTTAATTGAATTTCTGTTAAAATTTCGTTAATTAATAACGTCGGTTTTGCTTCCGATGTAGTCGGGTTAGTTTCGGCTGAAATAGTAGAATTAGGGTTAACAGTTTGTGTCATTGTTAAAATTTCCTCAACAAGTTAGACTGTTTTAATTATAGATCGATTCTTCTTTGACCTTCAGATTTTGAGATTAACCCCGGATTTTCGGTGAACCGTACTCAAAAAGTCGTGAAAATCAGATAAACTTCCGTCAGAGAGTTCAGTATAGTAAGGAAGTGTTATAGGAAATCCTTAACTTCTAGCATTGCTAATATTGATAATTATCACCCAATTCATTTTAATCTATGTGGAGGCTTAATCAATATGCAACCAACTGACCCCAATAAATTTACAGAAAAAACCTGGGAAGCTCTAGCCAGAACTCCCGATATTGTCAAACAATCCCAACAGCAACAAATTGAAAGTGAACACTTAATGAAAGCGTTGCTGGAACAAGAAGGATTAACTAAAAATATCTTAACTAAAGCCGGAATATCCGTTGCTCAATTTCGAGAAAGAACCGATAGCTTTATTAATCGTCAGCCTAAAATAACAGGTACAATTTCTAATGTTTATTTAGGTCGAAGTTTAGATACGCTGTTGGATCGAGCCGAAACTTATCGCCAAGAATACAAAGATGAGTTTATTTCGATAGAACATCTATTTTTAGCTTATCTTAAAGATGATCGTTTTGGCAAGGCTTTATTTCAAGAATTTCACTTAGATGAACCTAAACTCAAATCAATTATTACTCAAATTAGAGGAAACAATAAAGTGACTGATCAAACCCCTGAAAATAAATACGAAGCCCTCGAAAAATATGGTCGAGATTTAACCGAAGCCGCCCGTCAAGGGAAACTCGATCCTGTCATTGGACGAGATGATGAAATTCGGCGTACCGTACAAATTTTAAGCCGGAGAACGAAAAATAATCCCGTATTAATTGGGGAACCCGGTGTTGGTAAAACGGCGATCGCAGAAGGACTCGCCCAACGAATTATTGCAGGAGATGTACCGCAATCTCTCCAAGAAAGACGCTTAATTGCCTTAGATATGGGAGCCTTAATTGCTGGAGCAAAATTCCGAGGAGAATTTGAAGAACGCCTAAAAGCGGTATTAAAAGAAGTTACTGACTCTCAGGGTGCAATTATTCTTTTTATTGATGAAATTCATACCGTTGTGGGAGCAGGTGCAACCCAAGGCGCGATGGATGCGGGGAACCTTTTAAAACCCATGTTAGCACGGGGAGAATTGCGCTGTATTGGAGCAACAACCCTCGATGAATATCGCAAATATATTGAAAAAGATCCCGCCTTAGAACGACGTTTTCAACAGGTTTATGTGGATCAACCCACCGTTGAAGATACCATCTCAATTTTACGCGGATTAAAAGAACGCTATGAGGTTCATCATGGGGTAAAAATTTCCGATAGTGCGTTAGTCGCCGCCGCCGTATTATCCACTCGATATATTAGCGATCGCTTTTTACCCGATAAAGCCATTGATTTAGTTGATGAATCTGCGGCTAAATTAAAAATGGAAATTACTTCTAAACCCGAAGAACTCGATGAAATTGATCGGCGAATTTTGCAATTAGAAATGGAACGATTATCATTGCAAAAAGAAAGCGATCCAGCATCTTTAGAACGGTTAGAACGGTTAGAAAGCGAATTAGGAACCTTAAAAGAAGAACAACGAAACCTCAGTTCTCAATGGCAATCTGAAAAGAATGTAATTACTGATATTCAATCCATCAAAGAAGAAATTGATCGGGTTAATATTGAAATTCAACAAGCCGAACGGAACTATGATTTAAACCGAGCGGCGGAATTAAAATACGGTAAACTTGAAGAACTCAAGAAGAAACTCAAAGCCACAGAAGCGCAATTAGAAGCGACTCAAACCAGTGGAAAAACTTTATTGCGGGAAGAAGTTACTGAAGCCGATATTGCGGAAATTATCTCTAAATGGACAGGAATTCCGATTAGTAAATTAGTCGAGTCGGAAATGCAAAAACTCCTGAATTTAGAAGATGAATTACACCACCGAGTTATTGGTCAAAATGAAGCCGTAACCGCCGTTGCTGATGCCATTCAACGCTCAAGAGCCGGGTTAGCTGATCCCAATCGTCCCGTCGCTAGTTTTATCTTTTTAGGCCCCACAGGAGTCGGTAAAACGGAATTAGCAAAAGCTTTAGCTTCCTATTTATTTGATACCGAAGAAGCGATGGTGCGAATTGATATGTCGGAATACATGGAAAAACACGCTGTTTCCCGTTTAATTGGTGCTCCTCCGGGGTATGTGGGATATGATGAAGGGGGGCAATTAACCGAAGCCATTCGTCGCCGTCCCTACGCTGTGATTCTGTTTGATGAAATTGAAAAAGCCCATCCCGATGTGTTTAATATTATGTTGCAAATCCTCGATGATGGGCGGGTTACGGATGCACAAGGTCATACTGTTGATTTCAAAAATACCATTATTATTATGACCAGTAATGTGGGATCACAGTATATTTTAGATGTGTCAGGTTCCGAGTCTCAATATGAAGAAATGCGGAGTCGGGTATTAGACGCAATGCGGGCAAGTTTCCGACCAGAATTCCTCAACCGAATTGATGAAATGATCATTTTCCATGCGTTACAAAAAGAGGAATTACGGCAAATTGTTCGTCTCCAAATTGAACGTTTATCAAAACGGTTAGCAGACCGGAAAATGGCTTTAAAATTATCAGATTCTGCCTTAGATTTCTTAGCAGAAGTGGGTTATGATCCGGTTTATGGGGCGCGTCCGTTAAAACGAGCCATTCAACGAGAATTAGAAACCCCCATTGCTAAAGCGATTCTTCGCAGTGAATTTGTGAATGGAGATACCATTTTTGTTGATATTGAAAACGAACGATTAGCGTTTAAGCGTTTACCTGTTGAATTGTTAACGGCTCAAGAACGATAAATTGATCTTTTTTTCTTACCTCTTACCTAATCGGTAAGGGGTATTTTATATGGGGAACTATAACAATAAACTAGGTATATCAAAATTTTTTTTCAATATAGCAATCCCAAATAGCTTGTAATCATTTAAAACTGATATGAAACAGCTAGAAGTATTACNACCGCCATTGAGAATATTATTAGCAGTATTCCCGATGATGGTATTAACTAAAGTATTACCAGTACCATTAATAGCGGTAGTTCCAGTTAAGGTCAGGTTTTCAACATTTGCAGGCAAGGTATAAGTTACAGAAGATTGGATTAAATCTGTTCCAGCACTGGCTAATTCTGTAACAGTATCCCCAGCATTGGCGACAACGTAAGTATCGTTTCCTGCACCTCCAGTAAGAATATTATTAACAGTATTTCCCGTAATAATATTAGCTAAAGCATTACCTGTGCCATTAATAGCAGTAGTTCCAGTTAAGGTCAGGTTTTCCACTTCCACAGGTAAGGTATAGGTGACAGAAGATTGGATTAAATCTGTACCTTCGGAAGCTAATTCTGTAACAACATCTAAGGCATTATCAACAACGTAAGTATCATTTCCTGTACTACCTTTAAGTTGGTCGGCTCCGGTACCGCCATTGAGAATATTATTAGCAGTATTCCCGATGATGGTATTAACTAAAGTATTACCAGTAC